>NZ_JFCC01000003.1:0-141342 GCF_000582925.1 Acinetobacter sp. 1294596
AAGCTGGTTGCTTTTAATACTTAAGCTAAGTTAGATATTAATTTTTCAAATATAAATAATCTTTAAAATATTAAATAAATTTTTATTACTAATTTGATAGAATTGATATAAAGATAGAGCCCTAAAGCTCTATCTTTACTATTAAAATATATATAATGAAAATAACATCTGATATGTTGTTTTATATTAAGCTACTTTTACCAGCTTAATGCGCCACCCGTCTGATAATCAGTTACGCGTGTTTCAAAGAAGTTCTTTTCTTTACGCAAGTCCATCATCTCAGACATCCACTGGAATGGATTATTTACACCAGCAAACTGCTCAGGCAAGCCCAACTGGTTTAAACGACGATTACAAATAAATTTGAGATACTCTTCCATCATTGCTGCATTCATACCAAGTACTCCACGTGGCATGGTATCCCGTGCATACTCAATCTCAAGCATGGTGCCTTCTAAAATCATCTGAATGATTTCTTGCTGGAACTCCGCAGTCCATAGGTGCGGGTTTTCGATTTTGATCTGGTTGATCATATCGATCCCGAAATTCAAATGCATTGACTCATCACGCAAGATGTACTGGAACTGTTCAGCTACACCATTCATTTTATTACGGCGGCCCATTGATAAAATCTGGGTAAAGCCACAGTAAAAGAAAATACCTTCAAGAACACAATAAAAGGCAATCAGGTTACGTAGTAGAATCTGGTCATTTTCAGGGGTGCCCGTTTTAAAAGTCGGATCACTTAAAGACTGGGTATACTTCAGTCCCCACGCTGCCTTACGTGCTACTGACGGTACTTCACGGTACATATTGAAGACTTCGCCTTCATCCATGCCCAACGACTCGATACAATACTGGTAAGCATGGGTATGAATTGCTTCTTCAAATGCCTGTCGCAGAATATATTGACGGCATTCCGGGTTGGTAATATGACGGTAAATTGCCAGTACCAGGTTATTTGCGACCAGTGAATCGGCAGTCGAGAAGAAACCGAGTGAACGCATGACAATAGTACGCTCATCTTCAGTCAAGCCGTTTTCAGACTTCCAGAGCGCAATATCATGATTCATGTTAACTTCTTGCGGCATCCAGTGGTTGGCACAACCATCCAGATACTTTTGCCATGCCCACTCATATTTGAATGGAACAAGCTGGTTTAAATCAGCACGACAGTTGATCATGGCTTTATCATCAACCTGTACACGCTGCGCACCCATTTCCAGCTCTTCAAGCCCGGGCGCAACATCCAAATGATTTAAGGATTCAGATGCTCGAGCCAGCGTATCGGTTGAATCTGCTGGTCGCAGCTGACCGGTTCCAGCGAATTGTCCATAAGCCGCATTCTGCGGTGATGGCTTTGCATCAGATACCACTTGCGTATGAGCCGCTTTTTGCGGTTCGACGGGCGCAGGCTGCTGTGCTGGAGCAGCCGGTTTTTGCGAATCATCTTCGAAATCGTCCCAACTTAGGATAGACATGGGATTCTCCTTAAGTATAAAAAGGTGAACCCCATTTGAAATAGAGTCAAGATTATAAACCTGTCTCTATTTCAAAACCATTTAATATGAATATTAAAATGGCTGGGGGTTCCTATTCCTTTAAAATGTTTAACAAATTTTGGTCAATTGGAAAGACAACTAGATGGTCATTCAAATCAACACAATGCCTAAAATCGTTCATGATCTCATCAGTCGTTTTGGCTGTATCCAATAGCCATATCGACTTCTGTAATCTCTCATGTTTATACTTGCCAAGAGTTTGATAAATCTTGGAATAATTTGAGCGTGGTTTATTGTGTAGATCGTAACTTAAACACATGTAGTGCATAAAAATCTCCTAGTACTTGAGTGAAAAACAACTGAAAATTAACTTTCATTTTTAAAACTCCTAAAAACATAGTTTTAGACTAAATGTAAGAATTAACGGTTGACTCCAAACTCAAAGTGAACGAAGATTTCGTTACTTTCTTTATGGAAAGTATCTGAGTCAACCGTGTTTTCGGTTATCTGAGATTTATGGAGGGGATACTGCAATATCCCCAACATTTTTCTCAAATCTTTTCTAAATCTCCAATTACTTTTAGTTTTCGTAATCTTTAATTTAGATTTGATTTTGTATTTCTACATAATCAAAATAAGTAATTCATCTAAAGAAAATTACTTATTTTGGTTACGCTGTTGTGCCCGGATTTTAATAAAGGCATATACCATCGGTACGTAGAAAAAAATAAAGGAAAAAACCAGAACCGTGAGTCCTAACACATAGTTATGAGTCATATGAGGCATGATCATTTCCTTTACTTTTCAAATTTATTTTTGGCTCTCCATCCTTATCCTTAAACATATTATTATTTCCAGGATAAGGACAAAGGCCTTAGTTCATCAATTACTGACAAGCTTCACAGTCAGGATTATCAATTGAACATGCCATAGGCACCGGCGCAGCTTGAGCAAAACCGTCTTCTTCAGCTACAATTTCCGGTTTGGTTTCTACCACAGGAGCTGCAGCTACTGGGGCCGTCGCTGTGGCTTTAACAGCATTTAATGCACCGGTGTTGATAGTTGATTTCTCGGCTGAAGTAGCACCAAGCGCTCGCAGATAATAGGTTGTTTTCAGGCCACGCAACCATGCCATTTTATAGGTTAGATCAAGTTTCTTGCCATTGGCACCTGCAATATACAGGTTCAGAGACTGGGCCTGATCGATCCATTTCTGACGTCGTGAAGCAGCATCTACAATCCAGCGTGGCTCAACTTCAAATGCTGTGGCAAAAATAGCTTTTAACTCATCTGGAATACGGGCAATCTTCTGTACAGAACCTTCAAAGTGTTTCAGGTCATTTACCATTACCGAATCCCACAGGCCGCGTTCTTTCAGGGCACGTACCAGATACGGGTTAATCACTGTAAACTCACCAGACAGGTTTGATTTCACATACAGGTTCTGGAAGGTTGGCTCAATTGATTGCGAAACACCACAAATATTAGAAATGGTTGCAGTCGGTGCAATCGCCATTACATTCGAGTTGCGCATTCCGTCTTTCTGGACTTTGGCACGTAAAGTATTCCAGTCCAGACGTTGGGTACGGTCCACTTCAAACATACGGTCCGGGCGGGATTTTGCTACAATTTCCAGAGAGTCAATTGGTAAGATTCCTTGATCCCATAGTGAACCTTTGAAGGTTGAATAAGCACCACGCTCAACTGCAAGATCACTTGAAGTCTGAATGGCGTAGTAACTGATCACTTCCATAGATTCATCAGCAAATTCAACTGCTGCATCTGAACCGTAAGCCATGTCAAGTTCATACAGTGCATCCTGGAAGCCCATGATACCCATACCAACCGGACGGTGTTTCAGGTTAGAGTTTTTGGCTTGTGGTACAGCATAGTAGTTAATATCGATAACGTTATCGAGCATACGTACAGCTGTTTTTACGGTACGTGCCAGTTTCTCGCGGTCAAGCTTGCCGCCTTGTACATGCTGTACCAGGTTAATAGAACCGAGGTTACATACTGCAATTTCATCCTGATTGGTATTCAGGGTGATTTCAGTACACAGGTTGGAAGAGTGAACCACACCCACATGCTGCTGAGGTGAGCGCAGGTTACATACATCTTTGAAAGTAATCCAAGGATGACCTGTTTCAAACAGCATAGACAGCATTTTACGCCACAAGTCTTTTGCACGGATTTTCTTGTGCAACATGTTCTGTTCTTTGGCAACAGACTCATAATAAGCATAACGCTCCGCAAATGCTGAACCTGTCAGGTCATGCAGATCAGGCGTTTCAGAAGGGGTAAACAGAGTCCATTCACCATCTTCGAAGACACGCTGCATAAACAGGTCAGGTACCCAGTTGGCCGTGTTCATGTCATGGGTACGACGACGGTCATCACCTGTATTTTTACGTAGTTCCAGAAACTCTTCAATATCAAGATGCCAGGTTTCAAGATAGGCACATACTGCACCTTTACGCTTGCCACCTTGGTTAACTGCAACCGCAGTGTCATTTGCAACTTTAAGGAATGGAACTACACCTTGAGATTTGCCATTAGTCCCTTTGATATATGAGTTCAGCGCACGAACCGGGGTCCAGTCATTGCCCAGGCCACCAGCCCATTTTGACAGCATGGCATTATCACGCATTGCGCCATAGATATTATAAAGATCATCTGAAATGGTGGTCAGGTAGCAGCTGGAAAGCTGTGGACGCAGGGTACCTGAGTTAAATAGTGTCGGCGTAGACGCCATATAGTCAAAACTGGACAGCAGGTTATAAAATTCGATTGCACGGGCTTCTCGATCATCTTCCTGAACAGCAAGTCCCATAGAAACGCGCATAAAGAATAGTTGCGGCAGTTCGAAACGTATCCCATTAGAATGGATGAAATAACGGTCAAATAAGGTTTGCAGGCCTAAATAGGTAAACTGGTTTGAACGTTCTGGCTGAATTGCTGCTGCCAGCTTTTTCAGGTCAAATTTCAGCAACTCGGCATCAAGCAGTTCAAGCTCGACCCCTTTTTTCAAGAAAGCTTCAAGCGCTTCACTTTCCGGTGTATCTTCAGACAGTCCCAAAAATGCCAGACCGGTTGCCACCAGTTCATCACGTAACAGACGGGCCGTAACATAAGTATAGTTAGGTTCCTGTTCGATACGGGTACGTGTTGCCATCATCATGGTGGTGGCAATATCAGATGCTTTAACGCCGTTGTAGAGGTTTTTTACAGTTTCATCAATAATTGCTTGTACATCAATACCTTCCAGACCTTCACTAGCTTTTTCCAGTGTGGTTTGAAGTTTGCTCATGTCCAGTGGCTGAAGCTGTCCTTTACTGTCAGTAATCTGCAGTGTTGGATGGTGATGAGCGCCAGTTTGCTGGCGAGCTTGGTTACGCTGTTCACGATAAATAACATAAGCACGGGCAACTTTCTGCTCGCCAGTGCGCATAAGTGCCAGTTCAACCTGATCCTGAATTTCTTCAATATGAATCGTCCCGCCAGAAGGTAAACGACGCTTGAAGGTATTCATGACCATTTCAGTTAATTGGGTAATCCGGTCATGGACGCGACTAGAGTCAGCACTTTGCTGGCCTTCTACCGCCAAAAATGCTTTACCAATCGCAACAGAGATTTTTTCTGCATCGAAAGCGGCAACTTCACCGGTGCGTTTAATCACCTGAAGTTGACCTGGGGTTGAAGTGATTGCGCTCATCTCAGTCGCTCTCCATTGTCATCTATTGTTATGTTTAATAAGCCTGATTCATCTGTTTGCAAAACAGGACAGCTGATCAGGATAAACACAAGACTTAGTGGTTTATATTTGAATTGGACACAAGATACGGGAATTTTTAGGGTATATCAATATTGACATTTTAGTAAAAATTTTTCTTGAAAAAGGCCTTTGCTTCGCAGCAAATTTTCCCATTTTCTGTCATTCAGCTATAAGCCTTATTGGCTAAGGCATAGCATAACAAAGCTGGTTCAGCATGCTTATAGATAACTATGTGGATAACTAAAAAAGCGACGAATCAATTACTCAGTTTCTGAACAATGCAATCTTTTGTATATAAAAATACATTTTATCGGTTAAAAAAAAGCTAAAATCCGGGACAAATACTAGAATCTATATAAAAGCCTAGTGATATCAAGCATTAAAAGAATATTACAAAACAATGCTGACATGTATCAGTTTGGTGAACAGCTACTTGTTTACAATGTAAACGTGTGTATATTGCGAATTATTAATGACGTATCACTGAGTTTCGATTCATTAAAGATACCAACAAACATATACATAGAGGCATATTTCATGAGCCAAGAAGAAAAGTTACCAAAAATTTTAATTGTTGAAGATGATGAGCGTCTTGCTCGTCTGACCCAGGAATACTTAATCCGTAACGGGTTGGAAGTGGGGGTGGAAACGGATGGTAACCGTGCAATCCGCCGTATCATCAGTGAACAGCCAGATATGGTCGTACTTGATGTAATGTTACCAGGAGCAGACGGATTAACCGTTTGTCGTGAAGTGCGTCCACATTACCATCAACCGATTCTGATGCTTACCGCACGTACTGAAGACATGGATCAGGTACTGGGTCTGGAAATGGGCGCTGATGATTACGTGCCGAAACCAGTTCAGCCACGAGTACTATTGGCGCGTATCCGTGCACTGCTGCGTCGTACAGATAAAACTGTTGAAGATGAAGTGGCACAGCGTATTGAGTTTGATGATCTGGTTATTGACAATGGCGGTCGCTCGGTTACTCTCAATGGTGAGCTGGTTGATTTCACCAGTGCTGAGTATGATTTGCTGTGGTTACTGGCTTCGAACGCGGGCCGTATCTTGTCACGTGAAGATATCTTTGAGCGTCTGCGCGGTATTGAATATGATGGTCAGGACCGTTCAATCGATGTACGTATCTCACGTATTCGTCCAAAAATCGGTGATGATCCAGAAAATCCAAAACGTATTAAAACTGTACGAAGCAAGGGATATCTGTTTGTCAAAGAAACCAATGGTCTATAAGATATAGCGGTTTTTTTGCTTCTAAACAAATTCATCTCCTTACAAGGTTGGTCGAGTGTTCAAACACAGTATATTCCTGCGTATATACGCAGGACTTGTAGTTCTGGTTGCTTTAGTTGCTGTATTTGGTTACCTGCTGGTCCAAATTATTAACTATCAACGGGCGCAGGAATATCGGGAATCACTCACAGATGGTATTTCTTATGTGATCAGTGAGGGGGTTTCCCGGCAGCCAAGTGAACAGCAAAAGCTGGACTGGATTGCGGATGCCTCTGATCTTCTGGAACTTTCAATCTATTATGTTGATGCCAGTAAAGTAGAGCTGTCACGTGCGGAACGCAAACGAATCAATAATTTGCAGGCAGTAGTACGTTATGATGCCAAGAATACAACTGCGTATATTATTCTTGGGCTAAAAGATGATCCTAAGCATTATCTCTATGTCAAAGTAGACAAGATTGGCGAGCGTCAAATGAAGGCCTTGCCAATTTTTATTTTAGATTATCTGATTTACTATCCGGGTCAGGAGCGCGAGTATCTGGCCAAGATTCAAAAATACTTTACTTATCCAATTTCTATTCAAAACCTGCATGAGCTCCAGCTCGATTCTGAACAGATCGGGCAGCTGCGTCAGGATCAGAGCATTATGCTCTATAAAGACAGCGCGACCATGCGTGGTACCAACATCACGATTATTTCACCAATGCCAAGCAATCCGTCTGAAGTGCTGGTGATTGGTCCTGTGCCGGTCTTTAACTGGATGCCGTTCCAGCTGGCTGGTGGCATTACCTTGCTGAGCCTGTTTTTATTGAGCTTGGGAGTTTACGGTTTAATTGTACCGCTAGAGCGCAAGATCCGTCAGGTACGTTATGCTTTAAACCGTATGAAATCTGGTGATCTGTCATTACGTGTACCTATTGAAGGTAATGATGAAATGGCTAATCTGGCAGCCAGTTACAACAATATGTCAGATCATATCCAGCGTCTTATTGAAGCACAACGTGAGTTGATGCGCGCCGTTTCACATGAGCTAAGAACACCAGTGGCTCGGATTCGCTTCGGTATGGAAATGCTGGCAGAAGAAGATGATTATGAATATCGTCTGCAACAGATTGAAATGATCGATAAGGATATTGAAGCACTGAATACCCTGATTGATGAAATTATGACTTATGCCAAACTGGAGCAGGGGACACCTTCGCTTGAGTTTGAAGAACTTCCGCTGGTAGAAGTGCTGAGTCAGGTAGCAACCGAAACAGAAGCTTTAAAGACCCAAAAGGAAATTGAATTGTTAGCACCAGCCCCTGATCTCCGGGTAGATGCTGAACGCCGCTACCTTCATCGTGTAGTACAAAATCTGGTGGGTAATGCAGTACGTTATTGTGACCATAAGGTGCGAATTTCGGGTGGTATCGATAAAGATGGGAAAGCTTATGTCAGTGTTGAAGATGATGGAGCAGGTATTCCTGAAATAGACCGTGCCCGTATTTTTGAAGCCTTTGCTCGTCTAGATGACAGCAGAACCCGTGCTTCAGGTGGTTATGGACTGGGCCTTTCTATTGTCAGTCGTATTGCATACTGGTTTGGTGGAACCATACAGGTTGATCAGAGCCCGGACTTGGGAGGGGCGCGTTTCATTATGACTTGGCCTGCTCAGCGTTTTAAACATGAAGCCAGAAAAAATCGTATCGATAAAAAAAGCACCTGACAGGTGCTTTTTTATATTAGCCTTATTGCTGGATGGTGGGGTCAGGTGCAATCAGTGGATTGCCTTGGCGTAAACCTTCTAAAGCTGCCTGATTAAAATCAACCAGAAGTTTATGATTTTCGACATCGATACGATGGTTAAGAATTACTTTACAGTCCCCATTGATAGTTTCAACTGTATATTCGTCCGCAATATTTAAAATGCCAGCCAGATTAACGGTAGTAGAAGCATAATCTTCAGTGAAAAGCTTATAAATATCGTTTAAGTCAAAAATGGCATTATTAACTTCTGGATATTTACGTACATACCCCTGTATATATTTAATCAGTAAATCTGCATATAAAAAATAATTAGGTTTATGGGTAAATTTTAAACTCATGTTATTGCTCCTTATTCTTTGATTTTAAGCATAACCTGTAGTGAAAATTAGCAGTGTATTAAGTTCATTAAAGCATGTAACTGAATTATCAAAAAATTATTGAGTGATCACAACACGGTCCCGTCCTGAGCGTTTAGCTTCGTAGAGAGCTAAATCAGCTTTATGCAGTAGTACTTCTATATTGTGTGGGACTGCCGGATTAAATAAAGTCAGGCCAATACTGATCTGGATAGAAAATTGAGTCTCTGCATCTAGCTGGATGATATGTGTTTTTAAAGTTTCTCTTATTCTTTCAGCAATTTCAAATGCCTCAGCAGGACCAACATCAAGCAGCACTATAGCAAACTCTTCACCACCTAACCGGCCAAAAAGATCATAGCCGCGCAAGCTGCGCCGAATAACTGCAGCACAGGCCCTTAATGCCTCATCTCCAGCCTGATGCCCATATTTGTCATTGATCAGTTTAAAATGATCAATATCAAGCATAAGTACCGCAAGTGACTGACTTTCCTGAGTGCGCTGTCTAAGAAGTAAATGGGCAGAGCGCATAAATTGGCGCCGGGTTAAGCTGGCAGTCAGCTCATCATGTGCTACATGATGTTGAAGTTCCCGGATCAGTTGGGAACGGATGCGGTTAATACTTGAAACAGTTAAGGGGGCAATTGCCATGGTAATAATACCAAAGCGGAGTGAAATCATTTCCTGATAGTACTGTTCAGGATAAAGTGTCAGGTATTTATCTGACATGAAAAAAGCAATATAGAAGCAGCTAATTGATGTAATCAGTGCCACAGTAAAATGCCGGTAATTCAGGGCACACCAGATTAATGCTGCAATCGGATAAAGAATGGCGCCTGGGCCTGAATCGTAGTAACTGAGTGATAACGAAAATAACAGTACAAAAATGGGTAAGATATGCAGAAAGCTATATGGTCCATCTGCTGGGCGAA
Organism: Acinetobacter sp. 1294596; assembly: GCF_000582925.1. Taxonomy (NCBI): domain Bacteria; kingdom Pseudomonadati; phylum Pseudomonadota; class Gammaproteobacteria; order Moraxellales; family Moraxellaceae; genus Acinetobacter; species Acinetobacter sp. 1294596. The sequence continues at coordinate 9,569 of NZ_JFCC01000003.1, forward strand.
AGATCTGATGAATTCCTTTTTGATAAGGCAAGTTTAAAATAAGAGGCAAAATTAAAATCGCATTCTGTAACTCGGCACTAAACCAGTAACCAAAAATAGTCCAGAATGAGCCGTGAATAAGTTTGGTATCTAATTGAGGAAATAGACTGGCAATAAAGAGTGAGCTAACCAAACTGCCTATGCAGCAGAATAAAAGCAGAAACAAATAAAAATAGCCTTGGTGCAGTAGACGAAAATAAGGGCGAAATTTTATATAAAAGGCAAAAGCAATAATTACATAGAGCAAATTGGCAGTAGTAAAACCAAGGGCAATACTCCATGAGTGAAATGACAGAAGATCTGAAACTACATAACCAGTAAAAGCACCTGCTAAAGTATAGGCATTTCGGGTAGCTGGAAAGCGTGCCAAGCAACCCAAGAGAATGGAGTTAGCTGGCCAGAAAGCTGCCAGATGATTAAAAGGACGGGTTGCAATACCCCACATGCAGCAAGCGAAAATCATTATTGCGAAGATGAAGAAGTATTGCCATGCCTGAACCTTTAGTATTCTTCCTTGAAAATAGGGCATGAGCTAAGCCTTGCAAGATATATAATTACAATCTCATAAAAAGTTAATAAAGCATTGTTGTTTAAATGTTGATCATAGTTGAGTAATATTTATAAATACAGTCATGTTTTAAAGCAAGATCAAGAAAAATGTAAACTGAAAGAATAGGGATATTAGAAAAGAATATTAATATGAAAAAACAATAGAGCTTGAGAATATTATTTTTTTAACCGATTTTATGGCTGTAAAAGTACAAGACTTGTCTATATAGGTTTAAAAACGAATAAAAAATCATCCAAAAGACTAAGTGCCTTTAACTAGCAAGTCAAATCATAAATCAGGTACAATTGGCGGGATTAATTTTATGTTTGGTATATTTAAACGGCCAATACATACATTCTTTGTTAATATAGGCCTGCCAGGAGTTATCCCCGCATGAGTGCCATTACTCCATACGATTGGGCAATTATTGCTTTCGTGATCGGCGTTACATTTCTTTGTGTTTTTATGCTGACAGTTCCCTTACTCCTTGGGGGTAAATCATGGGGGCGTGCCAAGCAGGAACAGTTTGAATCAGGTGTAGTGAGTGCCGGTGGTGCACGTATTCGCTTGTCTGCAAAGTTCTATCTTGTTGCTATTTTCTTCGTGGTATTTGACCTTGAAGCTCTCTATCTTTATGCATGGGCATCTTCTGTGCGCGAAGTGGGCTGGATCGGTTTTGCAACAGCCGCTGTATTTATTTTAGTTTTACTCGTTGGTTTGATTTACGAAATGTCGACAGGTGCACTGAACTGGGCACCTTCAGACAAGCGTAAAGCAGCAGGGATTAAACCTAAAGTAGGCTCACCTAATATGGATCTTGCAGAAATTACCCGCTTCAACTCTATCGACGAGCTGGTGATGGACCCAACGGGTCAGATTCCAGCTCAATCCTCAGGTCGTATGAAACAAAAAACATCGACTGTTTTGACATCTGAACAGGAGTAACTCGGGATGAAATATACCTTAACCCGTGCGAATCCAGATGCTGAGCAATATCCGCTTCAAGAGCGTCAAATCGTAACTGATCCGCTTGAGAGTGAAGTGAATAAAAATGTGTTCATGACCCGTTTAGAGGACGTGCTGCACACAGCTGTAAACTGGGGCCGTAAAAATTCTATCTGGCCTTTTAACTTTGGTACATCTTGCTGTTATGTAGAGTATGCAACGACCTTAACAGGCGTTCATGATATGTCACGCTTTGGTGCCGAGGTTATCCGTGCTTCACCGCGTCAGGCTGACCTGATGATCGTTGCCGGAACCTGTTTTACCAAAATGGCACCGGTGATTCAGCGTCTGTATGAACAGATGCTTGAGCCAAAATGGGTTATTTCCATGGGTGCCTGCGCCAACTCGGGCGGTATGTATGACATTTACTCTGTAGTCCAGGGTGTAGATAAAATTATTCCTGTAGATGTATATGTACCAGGTTGTCCGCCGCGTCCTGAAGCTCTGCTCCAGGCATTGATGCTGTTACAAGACCAGATTCAATTAGAGCGCCGTCCGCTTTCTACAATAATCGGTGATGATCTTCAGCCAGTATATAAGCCAAAGATGATGCCGGAACGGGACCGTAAACAGGCTCAGCGTATTGCTGTGACTAATTTGCGCTCTATGGATGAAATTGAATAATTTTAGCGACTGAATTTTTAAATGCACCCGTATGGGTGTAATTGTCGTTAGGGTTGACCAAATTTGTATTGAATAGGAAGCCAAGCCAATGGCTGAAACTGACATTGCTATGCCAGAATCAACGCCAGTTGATTCACGCCCAGCATTTGCAATTGTAGAAGAACTCAAAACCAAGTTTGGTGAGAACTTCTACGTGCAACCGACTTGTGAAAATTTTCCGACGGTCTGGGTCGAACGCGCACGTGTACAAGAAGTGCTGATGTTCTTGCGTACGGTAAGTAAGCCGTATGTGATGCTATTTGACTTGTCTGCGATGGATGAGCGTTTACGCCAGCATCGTGATGGTTTGCCTGCATCAGACTTTACTGTGTTCTATCATTTGTTATCGCTTGAGCGCAATACCGATATCCGGATTAAAGTGGCGCTGAATGAGCATGACTTGAACCTAGGTACCATTACCAATATCTGGCCAAATGCCAACTGGTATGAACGCGAAGCTTATGACATGTTCGGGATTAACTTCGAAGGTCATCCGATGCTTCGTCGTATTCTCTTGCCAACTTACTGGGAAGGTCATCCGCTTCGTAAAGAGTACTCTGCGCGTGCAACTGAATATACGCCATATATGCAGGACAAGGCCAAGCAGGACTATGAACAGGAGCATCTGCGTTTTGTACCAGAAGACTGGGGTCTAAAACGCGGCAATGCCGATGAAGACTTTATGTTCCTGAATCTGGGTCCTAACCACCCGTCTGCGCATGGTGCATTCCGTGTCATCTTGCAGCTAGATGGTGAAGAGATTAAGGACTGTGTACCGGACATTGGTTATCACCATCGTGGTGCCGAAAAGATGGGTGAACGCCAGACTTGGCATTCATACATTCCTTATACTGACCGCGTAGATTATCTGGGTGGCTGTTCTCAGAACATGCCTTATCTGATGTCGATTGAACAGTTGGCTGGTATTACTGTGCCGGATCGTGCACAGTGTATTCGTGTCATGATGTCAGAGCTGTTTCGCATCAATAACCATCTGTTATATATCGGTACTGCGATTCAGGATGCCGGCGGTATGACTCCGGTGTTCTATATGTTCGCCGATCGCCAGAAAATTTATGATGCAATTGAAGCAATTACCGGTTTTCGTATGCATCCGGCCTGGTTCCGTATTGGTGGTACTGCACATGATCTGCCAAATAACTGGCAGAAACTCATCCGTGAAATCCTTGAGTGGATGCCGAAACGGATGAATGAATACTATACGGCTGCACTTCGCAACTCGGTGTTTATGGGCCGTACCAAAAATGTGGCACAGTATGATGCTAAAGCAGCATTGGCTTGGGGCGTAACGGGTACAGGTTTGCGTGCGACAGGTATTGATTTTGATGTGCGTAAATACCGTCCATATAGCGGTTATGAAAACTACGACTTTGAAGTACCAGTAGAGTATGAAGGTGATGCTTACGCGCGTGTCATGGTTCACTTCCATGAAATTAACGAAGCACTGAAAATTATCAAGCAATGCTTGGATAATATGCCTTCTGGTGCTTATAAGGCAGACCATCCACTGGCTGTACCACCACCAAAAGATAAAACTTTAAAAGATATTGAAACCCTGATTACCCACTTCTTGAGTGTGTCTTGGGGACCTGTAATGCCAGCAGGTGAATCCGCAGTGATGGCAGAGGTGGTTAAAGGCGCGTCAACTTATTATTTGACTTCAGACAAGTCAACGATGAGCTATCGTACCCGTATCCGTACACCGACCTTCACGCACTTGCAGCAAATTCCTTCTGTGATTAATGGCAGCCTTGTGTCTGACTTGATCATTTATTTAGCGACTATTGATGTCGTAATGGCAGACGTGGATCGCTAAGGGGTAACGCATTATGATGATTTTGACTGACAAAAAACCACGTGTGAATGTCGAAGGGATTTTAACTTCTGAAGAAATCCATGAAATTCAGCATCACATTGGTCATTATCCCTATGCACGTGCGGCGTCACTGGACGCACTAAAATGTGTGCAGCGCCGTAACGGCTGGGTAGATGATGCCCAGCTTAATGCGATTGCCCAGCTGCTTTCAATCAGTACTGCTGATCTGGAAGGCGTTGCAACGTTTTACAACCGTATTTATCGCCAGCCTGTAGGGCGTCATGTGATCCTGTTGTGTGATTCGATTGCATGCTTTCTGATGGGTGCAGAAACTTTGGCAGAAGCATTTCAGCGTGAACTTGGCATCCAGTTTGGTCAAACGACTGCTGATGGCCGTTTTACCTTGCTACCAATCTGCTGCCTGGGTAACTGTGACAAAGGCCCAACGTTAATGATTGATGGAGATACTCACGGTCTGGTTGAAGTGACCTCTATCCAACAGTTATTGGAGAAGTATGTATGAATACCGAACCAAAACCAATTTACGGCGACGGTAACCCGGAAACTCATCCATTAACTTTGCGTCTAAGTAAACAAGAGCATGTACGTAGTGCTGATGACTATGAAACGCTTGAAGGTTATGAAGGCTTTAAAAAAGCGCTAGGTATGCCGCCAAAAGATGTACTGGAAATTGTCAAAGCTGCAACCGTTAAAGGGCGTGGTGGTGCAGGCTTCCCGGCGGGTATCAAATGGTCGCTGATGGCGCCAAATGATAATTCAGGACCACGTTACCTTATCTGTAACGCCGATGAGATGGAGCCAGGTACGTTCAAAGACCGTTTGCTGATGGAGCGTTTACCGCATCAGCTGATCGAAGGTATGCTGATTGCAGGTTATACCCTGGAAGCGACTCACGGTTATATCTTCATCCGTGGCGAGTATATCGAAGCTGCACAGTATTTAAATGAAGCTTTGGAACAGATCCGTGCCAAAGGTTATTTGGGTGAAAATATCCTGGATACTGGCTGGAACTTTGAAATGTACGTGCACACTGGTGCAGGACGTTATATCTGTGGCGAAGAAACTGCACTGATCAACTCGCTGGAAGGCCGCCGTGCCAATCCGCGTACCAAACCGCCATTTCCACAGGTCGCAGGTGCTTGGGGACGTCCTACAATTGTCAACAACGTAGAGACTTACAACAACCTGCCAGCGATTATGCTACGTGGTCCAGAATGGTATATCGGTCTGTCTGCAGGCAAGTCTAAAGATCCTGGTACCAAAATTTATGGTGCATCAGGCAAGGTGAGATTTCCGGGGCTATGGGAGCTGCCATTTGGTACTACGGCACGTGAAGTCATTGAAGAGCATGCCGGTGGTATGCGTGATGGACTGAAACTGAAAGCCTGGCTGCCAGGTGGTGCATCAACAGACTTTCTGACCGCCGATCATATTGATCTGCCAATGGACTCTGACAGTATCATGAAAGCTGGCTCTCGTCTGGGAACCTGCTTGCTAATGGTTTTTGATGAGAACCAGTGCATGGTTTCAGCGACCCGTAATTTAGAAGAATTCTTTGCGCGTGAATCTTGTGGCTGGTGTACACCGTGCCGTGATGGTTTGCCATGGAGTGTGAAAGCACTGCGTTCAATTGAAAATGGTGAAGGCAAGATGGAGGATATCCAGCATCTTCAGGAACTCACCAAGAAATTGTGGATTGGCAAAACATTCTGTGCCCACGCACCAGGTGCGATGGAACCGCTACAGAGCGCATTAAAATATTGGCGTCATGAGTTCGAAGCGAAGATCAAAGATCATGCTCCAGCTCGTGAAGCAGAACAAGCTTAAGGAATTCGACTATGGCTACAATTCATGTCGATGGAAAATCATACGAAGTTGACGGCTCAGAAAACCTGCTACAGGCCTGTCTATCACTGGGTATCGATATTCCGTATTTTTGTTGGCATCCATCCTTAGGCTCTGTAGGTTCCTGCCGTCAATGTGCAGTAACCCAGTATGCAAATCCTGAGGATACGCGCGGTCGTCTGGTTATGTCATGTATGACCCCCGCGGCTGACAATACCTATATTTCGATTGAAGATAAGGAAGCGGTAGATTTTCGTGAGTCTGTCATTGAATTCTTGATGACAAACCACCCGCATGACTGTCCGGTATGCGAAGAGGGCGGCCACTGTCACTTGCAGGATATGACTGTGATGACCGGTCATGACCGCCGTCGTTACCGCTTTACCAAGCGGACGCATTACAATCAGGAACTGGGTTCATTTATTGCGCATGAAATGAACCGCTGTATCGCATGTTACCGCTGTGTACGTTATTACAATGACTATGCCGGCGGTACTGACCTGGGCGTATATGCCAACGCGTCACGTGTGTATTTCGGTCGTCCAGAATCAGGTGCCTTGGAATCTGAATTCTCTGGAAATCTGACAGAAATCTGTCCAACTGGCGTGTTCACTGATAAAACCCACTCAGAGCGTTATAACCGTAAATGGGACATGCAGTATGCGCCGAGCGTATGCCAAGGCTGTTCTTCAGGATGTAATATCTCTCCGGGCGAGCGTTATGGTGAGCTGCGCCGTGTTGAAAACCGGTTTAACGGAGAAGTAAACCAGTACTTCCTGTGTGACAAGGGTCGTTTTGGTACCGGCTATGTCAACCGTGCCGACCGTCCACGTCAACCGCAGTTCCGTTCAGGTACCACAGTGACTAACGCAACTGTAGATGAAGCGCTGGATCAAACAATTGCCAAGTTAAAAGGTAAAAAAGTTCTGGGAATTGGTTCGCCACGTGCCAGCCTTGAGTCTAACTTTGCACTACGCGAACTGGTTGGGCAGGAAAACTACTCAACAGGTATGAACCAGAAAGAGCAGTCACTGGTCGAGCTAGCCGCAGCTATCATGCAGACTGAGGGAATTTATAACCCGAGCATGCGTGAAATTGAAAGCTATGATGCCGTTCTGATTTTAGGTGAAGATCTGACCCAGACCGCACCACGTATGGCCTTGTCTGTACGTCAGGCTGCAAAAAATAAAGCCAAAGAAATGGCTGCAGAGCGCCGTACTCAAGAATGGCTGGCTGAACCGGTCAAGCGTATTGCTCAAGATGCAAAATCTCCGATTTATATCTTGGCTGCAACCCAGACCCGACTGGCAGATGTCGCTACAGGTGAAGTGGTTGCTTCTCCAAACGATATCGCGCGTTTAGGCTTTGCGGTCGCACAAGCAGTAGCGGGTGAAACCATTACTGGTCTGGATGACAGTGCATCTGCATTTGCACAGACTATTGCTGATACCCTGAAAGCTGCGAAAAAACCTTTGATCATTTCAGGCACCAGCTTGCAAGATGCTGCCATCATGGAAGCTGCTGCACAGGTCGCACAAAATCTGGGTGCTCATGCCGGTTTAAGTCTGACTGTTCCTGAAGTGAACTCAATGGGGCTGGCTCTGCTTGGTGGCTTAAGTCTCGAACAGGCGTTTGCACAGGATTATGATGCAGTAATTGTGGTTGAAAACGATTTGTATCGTCGTCTGCCAGCTACCCGTATTGATGCCGCACTGGCTAAAGCGGCTGAGGTTATTGTATTGGATCATTCTGATACAGCGACTGTTGCTCAAGCATCGATTATATTGTCTGCTGCAAGCTTTGCTGAAGGAGATGGTACGGTAGTTAGTCAGGAAGGTCGCGCACAGCGTTACTATCAGGTTTATGATCCGTCATACTATAACCCTGCTTATGCGATCAAGGAGTCTTGGCGCTGGCTGCATGCTTTACAGACCGGTCTTGAAGACAAGAACATTAGCTGGACTGTACTGGATGATGTCATTGAAAGTGTCGCCAAAAATGTACCTGTACTTGAAGCGATCCAAGATGTTGCTCCAGACGCAGGCTATCGTATCCATGGTCTGAAAATTGCGCGTGAACCACGTCGCTATTCTGGTCGTACTGCAATGCGTGCGCCGCTTTCTGTACATGAGCCAAAACAGCCAACAGATATTGACTCTGCATTAACCTTTTCTATGGAAGGTTATGTGGGTCCGCAAAAAGCATCATCTCTGGTACCATTTGCCTGGGCTGCGGGTTGGAACTCGCCACAAGCCTGGAATAAATATCAAGATGAAGTCGGTGGCCATTTAAAAGGTGGAGACTCCGGCGTGCGTCTGTTTGACCGTCTGGCTAAACGCCCGGCACGTAGCTATGTTGCACCTGCTGCAGTTCTGGCAAATGCAGAAAGCTTCCGCCTGGTTCCAATGCATCACATCTTTGCTTCTGGTGAGTTCACTGTTAAAACACCAGCGATGGAAACCCGTATTCCTGAAGCGATGTTTGCTGTAGGTGAACAGGATGCCAGCCGCCTCAATGTACAAGATGGTCAGCGTATTACTGTTAAAACAGGGGATACCTCCATCAGCCTTCCTGTACAAGTGATTGAATATTTACCGACAGGTTATATCGGTTATCCGGTAGGACTGGCGCCTACGGTATCCTTGGCTGAGCCTGTATCAGTTGCGGTAGGAGTGTAATCATGAACGAAACCTTACGCGTACTACCGCAATGGGCAGCCGGCTGGGAAACTACCTTTATGGTAGTACAGGCCATTATCGTACTGCTGGTGGTGGTATTAATGGCAGCACTGATGTCTTTTATTGAGCGTCGCCTGCTGGCTGTCTGGCAGGACCGTTATGGTCCGAACCGTGTAGGTCCAGGCGGTATGTTCCAGATCGTAGCCGACATGCTTAAAATCATGTTCAAGGAAGACTGGACACCAAAATTCTCTGACAAACTGACATTCCGTCTGGCACCTGCGGTTGCGATGGCAACTGCAGTACTCTCATTTATGGTGATACCTGTATCACCATCTCTGGGCGTAGCCGATATGAGTATCGGCCTGCTGTTCTTTATGGCGATGGCTGGTATTGCAGTTTATGCCGTATTATTTGGCGGCTGGTCTTCAAACAACAAGTACGCATTACTGGGTGGCCTGCGTTCTGCAGCCCAAACGATTTCTTATGAAGTCTTCCTGGGTATTTCACTGATGGGTGTAGTTGCAATTGCAGGTTCTTTCAACCTGCGTGAAATTGTAGAAGCCCAGCGTGACATGTGGTTTATCATTCCGCAGTTCCTTGGTTTTATGATCTTCGTAGTCGCAGGCGTAGCGGTGACTCACCGTCATCCATTTGACCAGCCGGAAGCCGAACAGGAACTTGCAGAAGGTTACCATGTTGAATATGGTGGTATGAAATGGGGGATGTTCTTCGTTGCTGAATACGTCAATATCATCCTGATTTCTGCCCTGATTGTAACTCTGTTCTTTGGTGGATGGCTTGCACCATTCAATCTTGAAATTCCGTTCTTGCCACCAGCATTTTGGTTCATTATTAAAACTGCTTTCTTTGTCATGATGTTTGTATTGGCTCGTGGTTCACTTATGCGTCCACGATATGACCAAGTGATGAATTTTGGCTGGAAAGTGTGTCTACCATTGGCGTTAGTAAACCTATTGGTAACTGGCGCTGTTATTCTGATGAATGCGGCCTAGGACAGCAGGGAGTTAAAAATGTATAAAATTCTAGCTGGAGTTGGGTCAATTGTTCGTACGCTATGGATGGTCTTCACCCATGTCGGACGTAAACGTGACACCATTTTATATCCGGAAGTACCTGCTGAGCAGATCGTACCGCCACGTTATCGTGGACGGATTATTCTGACACGTGACCCGGATGGTGAAGAGCGTTGTGTTGCCTGCAACCTGTGTGCTGTCGCCTGTCCAGTAGGCTGTATTTCACTGCAAAAGGCAGAGAAAGAAGATGGCCGCTGGTATCCGGAATTTTTCCGTATCAACTTTTCACGTTGTATCTTCTGCGGTATGTGTGAAGAAGCATGCCCAACCACAGCCATTCAGCTGACACCTGACTTTGAACTTGGTGAATATGTTCGTCAGGATCTGGTTTATGAAAAAGAACATCTGCTAATTTCTGGTCCCGGTAAATATCCTGACTATAATTTCTACCGTGTAGCAGGTATGGCAATCGAAGGCAAAGACAAAGGTCAGGCACAAAAAGAAAGTGCACCTATTGATGTACGGAGTCTATTACCATGATGTGGCCATTTTATCTGATGGCTCTTGTGGCCATTATCTCGACGATTCGTGTGGTAACCAACACCAATCCGGTACACGCTTTACTCAGCCTGATTGTTTCACTTCTGGCAGTAGCAGGTATTTTTCTGATCGTAGGTGCGCCTTTTGCTGGTGCACTTGAAGTGATCGTTTATGCAGGCGCTATTATGGTGCTGTTCGTGTTTGTGGTTATGATGCTGAATCTGGGGCAGCAAACCATGCAGCAGGAGCGTAAATGGTTAAACTCATCTGCCTGGGCTTACCCGGCACTGATGTCATTCCTGATGGGGTTGATTTTAGTGTGGATGCTCGGTGGTGAATACACTACTGCAGGTGCTACGCTCGGCCGTGAAATTATCGGACCCAAGGCTGTAGGTCAGTCACTCTTTACACATTATTTATTATTGGTTGAGGTTGCCGCAATGCTGCTTCTGGCTTCGCTGGTTGCTGCATTCCATATTGGTCGACGTGAACCGGGTGCAGAAGAGGAAAACAATAATGGGTAACATCCCTCTAGAACATGGTTTGATTGTCGCGACCATTCTTTTTGCACTGGGCTTTTATGGTGTAATGGTACGACGTAACCTTTTGTTTATGTTAATGAGCCTTGAAGTCATGATGAATGCAGCAGCATTGGCATTTGTATTGGCGGGGAGTGCCTGGGCACAGCCGGATGGACAGATTATGTTTATCCTGATTCTGACCTTGGCAGCAGCAGAGGCTTGTATCGGTCTCGCGATCGTCCTTCAGTTTTATCATCGCTTCCATCATCTGGATGTGGATGCTGCTAGTGAGATGCGCGGATGAGCTATTTATATTTAACAGTATTATTCCCGCTGATCGGTTTTCTCTTGTTGGCGGCAGGACGCGATAAGCTTTCTGAAAATATCTCTGCAGTAATCGGTGCAGGTTCAGTGGGCCTGTCTGCTCTGATCGCACTGATTGCCGGTATGGAATTTGTCGATAATGGTTCAGTGGCTCAGGTTCAGCATTTGTGGACCTGGTTCAGTGTTGGTACATTTGCTCCTGGCATTAGTCTGCATCTGGATGGTCTATCTTTATTGATGACCGGTATGATTACTGGGGTAGGCTTTCTGATCCATATCTTTGCTTCGTGGTATATGCGTGGTGAAGAAGGTTATGCACGCTTTTTCTCTTACTTCAACCTGTTTGTAGCAAGCATGTTGTTGTTAGTACTTGGCGATAACCTAGCACTTTTATTCTTGGGCTGGGAAGGCGTGGGCCTGTGTTCATATCTGCTGATCGGTTTTTATTATTCGAATCCTGCTAATGGCTGGGCGGCAATTAAAGCCTTTACCGTGACTCGTGTAGGTGACGTATTCCTGCTGATTGCATTATTCCTGCTTTATCAACAGTTCGGAACATTAAATATCCAGTATATCGTGGCAAATGCAGCTCAGGTCATGACTCTAAGCTCGTCACTATCTATCTGGACTGCGTTAATGTTATTCCTTGGAGCAGCCGGTAAATCTGCACAGATACCACTGCAAACTTGGCTTGCAGATGCAATGGCAGGTCCAACACCTGTTTCTGCACTGATCCATGCCGCTACTATGGTAACTGCAGGTGTCTATCTGACCTGCCGTATGTTTGCTGTAATGGAAATGGCGCCAGAAGTGATGCAGTTTATCTCTATTACTGGTGCGGTTACTTTGCTGGTTGCTGGTTTTGCTGCCTTGGTACAGACCGATATCAAACGTATTCTGGCTTACTCAACCATGAGTCAGCTGGGTTACATGTTTATGGCGGTTGGTGCAGAAGCTTATCAAGCAGGGCTGTTCCACATGCTGGCACATGCTTTCTTTAAAGCATTACTGTTCCTGGCTTCAGGTGCAGTGATTCTGGCTTGTCATCATGAACAGAATATTTTCAAAATGGGTGGCTTACGCAAGAAAATTCCATTTGTGTTCTGGTGCTTTGTTATTGGTGGTGGTGCACTGGCAGCGTTACCAATCGTGACCGTGGGCTTCTTCTCTAAAGATGCGATCCTTGGTGCAGTTTATGCACAGTCAGCCATGTCCAACCTGCCACTTTATAATACATTGTACTGGGTAGGGGTAGTTGGTGCTTTCCTCACTTCAATTTATACATTCCGCTTGATCTGGGTAGTATTCTTTGGTGAAGAGAAGACTCATGCGCATGAAATTAAGGGAGTGACCTATTGGGGTCCGCTGGCAATCCTTGCAGCGTTGTCAACTGGTTTGGGTTACTTCTTGCAAGGTCCAGTAAATAAGCTTCTGGCTACAGCTATTCCTGCATTTAGTATTCCTGAAACGCTGGAAGATGCGGTTGCACATGCCGAGCATCTAGCAAGCGGTGTTGCAATTGCTGGTCTGATTGTGGGAATTATCCTGTTTGCTTTTGCTTACAATGTCGTAAAAAGCATTGCCAATACATCGTTTGGTACAGGTATTGCCACTATCTGGCGTAATGCTTTTGGCTTCGATGCCCTTTATCATCTTGTTTTTGTAAAACCATATTTGCTCATCGCGAAGATCATGGGTCGTGATCCGATTGACAGTCTGTGGCTGGTTCTGCCTGCGCTAGTTAAAAGCGGCAACAGCTTTACAAGTTCTCGTCAAACCGGTTTGCTACGTGAATACGCATCTAGCATGTCACTCGGGGTAGTGGTGTTGCTGATGATCCTGATCGTGATTCAGGTAGTGGGGAAATAAAATGGAAAACAATTTAATTTTACCCGCGCTGATCCTTGTTCCGTTCATTGCAGGTTTTATTTGCTGGCTGGTCGACAAGCTCGACCAACATCTACCACGCTGGATTGCTTTAATTGGCATGCTCGTTACTTTGGGCCTGACCATTGCTCTTTGGCAGACTGGTACTTATGACTATAGCTTGGGCCAGAAGGTTCCAACCTGGTCTGCAGAATTTGCACTACCTTGGATTCAAACCCTGGGTATCAATATTCATTTGGCAGTAGATGGACTTTCTTTACTCATGGTCGGCCTGACAGCACTTCTTGGTGTGCTGGCAGTAGGCTGTTCATGGGGTGAAATCCAGAAAAATGTTGGTTTCTTCCACCTGAACTTATTATGGTCTCTAGGTGGAGTCATCGGGGTATTTCTGGCTATCGACATGTTCCTGTTCTTCTTCTTCTGGGAGATGATGCTGGTGCCGATCTACTTCCTGATCGCACTTTGGGGACATAAAGGTTCAAATGGACGTTCGCGTGTTTATGCGGCAACCAAGTTCTTTATTTATACGCAGGTTGCAGGCCTGATCATGCTGATCGGTATTCTGGGGCTGGTGATTTACGGTTATATGATGACCGGTACCATCAACTTCAGCTATAACTATCTGCTGGGCGTTGCCAATGCACTGGACACTCAGCTGCCTTCAGTTGCATACGCATTTATGATCTGTATGTTTATCGGGTTTGCGGTCAAGTTGCCAGTATTCCCGTTACATGGCTGGTTACCAGATGCCCATGCTCAGGCGCCTACAGCAGGTTCGGTTGACCTTGCAGGGATCCTGATTAAGACTGCTGCTTATGGTTTGCTCCGTTTTGTTATTCCGTTCTTTCCGGCAGCATCTGCAGATTTTGCCAATATCGCTATTATCTTTGGTTTGATCGGTATTTTTTACGGCGCATGGTGTGCTTTCCAGCAAACAGACATGAAGCGTCTGCTGGCTTACACTTCCATTTCGCACATGGGTTTTGTGTTATTGGCGCTATATGCCGGTAATATCCTGACCTTCCAGGGTCTGATGATCATGATGCTGGCTCATGGTTTGTCGTCTGCTGCATTGTTTATTATGTGTGGCCAGATTTATGAGCGTCTGCATACACGTGATATGCGTCTGATGGGCGGTATTCGCGGTCAGTTCCAGTATCTGCCATTCTTCCTGATGTTCTTTGTGGCAGCGTTAGTCGGTATTCCTGGTTTGGGTAACTTCATTGGTGAGTTCCTGATCCTGATGGGTTCTTATGCAAAATTCCCAGTATTTACAATTCTTGCAGCAGTCAGTCTGGTATTTGCCGGTCTGTATGGTTTAATCCTGATTCACAAAGCTTTATTTGGTGTGCCAAATGAAGAACAAAAGCAGCATTATTCACATCCATTAAAAGATCTGAATGCTCGTGAAATGGTAATTCTGCTGATCTGTGCGCTAGGTCTAGTCTGGCTTGGTCTCTATCCACAAACTTTCCTTGATGTGTCCAACTCAAGTATGGCGTGGTTAGCAAATAGCTACATTCCTGTTCAAGAAGTCGTTGATGTCACCCAGCAGGTGTCGACTCAACTCGAAAATGTGGAGATCCAATAAGCCATGAACTTCACAATGTCATTTTCCGAGCTTATGCCATTAGCTCCTGTGATGATCGTGGCCTTAACTGCGATCGTGGTAATGATCCTCACGGCAATCAAACGTAACCATAACTTGATTGCTACTGCCACAGTAGTGGGTTTAAACCTGTCCGTCATCTATATCCTGATGGAAATGTTCGGTGGTCATTTTGTACCGGCGAATGTTATGGGCATGTTTATGGTTGATCCATTTACCATGCTGTACCAGTTACTAATCTTGATCGCTGCACTGGCCTGTTCAACACTGTCTCATGCTTATATCGAGACCTATAAGAGTAACCGTGAAGAGCTGTATATTCTGCTACTGACTTCAGTGGTTGGTGCAATGCTGATGGTTTCAAGCAGTCACTATGCATCTTTCTTTATCAGCCTCGAACTGATGTCAATTCCGGTTTACGGTTTGCTGGCCTATACACATCAGCGCGCCCGCTCTCTTGAATCTGGTGTGAAGTACCTGGTGCTGTCAGCTACTGCTTCAGCTATGCTACTGATGGGTATGGCATATATCTATGCTTATACTGGCTCACTGTCATTCTATGATTCAGTACAGGCACTCATGCAGGCAATCCAGCAACCAATGGTAATTATTGGTCTGGGACTGATTATCTTTGCTATTGCATTTAAACTATCGCTGGCGCCATTTCATAAATGGACGCCTGATGTTTATGCAGGTGCACCAGCACCGATGGCAACCTTCCTTGCTACCGCAGCAAAAGTAGCGACTATTGGCCTGTTTGTGCGCTATATACTCACTTCAGGTGCGATCCTGATTGAGTCACTAGTGACTATTATTACCATTATTGCAGTTTTATCGATTCTGGTCGGTAACCTGCTGGCAGTTCGTCAAGTAAACTTAAAGCGCATTCTAGGTTATTCATCGATTTCGCATTTCGGTTATCTGCTGATTGCACTGGTCAGCATGACCTATGTAAGTCTGGGCAGTGTAAGCGTTTATGTGATTACTTATGTATTAACTACGATCGGCGCTTTCGGTGCTGTTGCCCTGATGTCGAGTCCATATAATAATCTGGATGAAGCTGAATCACTGGCAGATTACCGAGGTCTGTTCTGGCGCCGTCCGGTTCTGACTGCAACCTTAACTGTCATGATGCTGTCTCTAGCCGGTATTCCGTTGACTGCAGGCTTTATTGGTAAGTTTCTTGTAGTTATGGCAGCAGTTACTACCCAGCACTGGTTCTTGGCTGCAATGGTGATTGTAGGTTCAGGTATTGGTCTATATTACTACCTGCGTGTAATGGTGGTTATGTATATGACGCCGCCTGAGACACCGCGTATCGATGCAGATAAGCACTGGGGCCAGAAAGTCGGCGGTTTAATGGTTCTTGGTGCAGCTGTGCTGGTATTGTTCCTGGGTATCTATCCAGATCCGATGATCAAGCTTGCGCTCCAAGCCGAGATTTTATCTCCAATCCACTTCATGTTAAGTCAGCAATAATTCTTAAAAATTATTGGATTTAACAAAAAAAGCCCCCAGACATTGGGGGCTTTGCTTATTTCAGATATAAAAAACATTTATAATGCCCCCAACTAAAACTTATTCTTTAGGTGTTCTCCCGTGCCCATTCAAGAAATCCGACATCCATTAATCCGTCATAAAATTGGTCTTTTGCGTCGTGCCGATATCAGCACCAAGAATTTCCGTGAACTGGCTCAGGAAGTTACTATGCTGCTGACTTATGAAGCAACACAGGATCTGCCAGTAGTTGACCATGAAATCGCAGGATGGGCAGGACCAGTTACAACTCAACGTATTGCCGGTAAAAAAATTACCGTAGTACCAATTTTACGTGCCGGCATTGGTATGCTGGATGGTTTTTTAAACCTGATTCCGAGCGCCAAAGTTTCTGTATTGGGGCTTGAACGTGATGAAGAAACATTAGAAGCGCGGACTTACTATAAGAAACTGGTTCCAGATGTACAAAATCGTATCGCCATGATTATTGATCCAATGCTGGCCACAGGTGCTTCGCTAGTGGCTGCAATTGATGTCCTTAAAGCCAGTGGCTGTAAAGATATCCGGGTGATGGTCCTGGTTGCAGCGCCTGAAGGAATCAAGAAAGTAGAAGATGCTCATCCAGATGTGCGTATTTTTACTGCTTCAATTGATGAAGGACTAAATGCACAGGGGTACATTGTGCCGGGTTTAGGGGACGCAGGCGACAAGATTTTTGGTTCAGTACAAAAAGACTAAAATATTTGCTGTCGAGGTAAGAAAGAGGCGAAAGCCTCTTTTTTTATTAGAATATTTTAAATTTGAAATACTGCAAATTATGCTGTTAAGGTTAAGAGTGCAACATTATAGCAAAGGCCTGTACCCGCTTAATCTGGCTAGAATGAGCGTGATATTAGCCAGATGAATTCCTGCTAAAAAATGAAATTTTTTCAAAAATTGCTCCAAAATAAGAAAGACAGTAAGAATATAGCTAATGAAAATGATGTAGACTGATCAAAAAAAGCGCCTTAAGGCGCTTTTTTTTATTTCTCTTCACAAAATCGCATAAATGCTTTTAAACCCGGACCCTGATATTTCTGGCGGTGAACCAGCATAAAAAGAGGGCGCGTTAACTGCCAGAAGGGTGTATCTAGTATGACTAACTGACCTTTTTCACGAAGAGGCTCAATAGCTAGTCTGGAAATACAGGAAACCCCCATACCACCAGCAACTATTTTTAAAATGGCTTCATTATGCCCAAGCGTTAAACGGATGTTTGCATCAGGTAGATCCTGCAAAATACTATTATCAAATACTTCACGGGTACCTGAACCTTCTTCACGCAAAATCCACTCAGCATTTAAAAAATCTTTCTGACTCAGCGGTTGTTTATGCTGTGCCAATGGATGATCAGGTGCACAGCAGACAGCAAGCTCATCATCACGCCAATGGATACATTGCAGTTGGGGTAAATGGCATGAGCCTTCAATGAGTGCCAAATCCAGCTGAAACTGATTTACAGCTTCAATCATCTGGCGGGTATTACCTACCTGAAGCTGTAGATGAGCTTGGGGCTGAAGCTGCAAGAAGCCAGCCATCAGATCAGGCATTAAATAATCACTGATCGTTAAGGTCGCACCCAGACGCAAATCAATACTTTGTAGTTCACCTTTAGCAGCCTGTTCAAAAGACTCACAACGACCTAGTATTTCTAAAGCTTGCGGAAGCAAGAAACGTCCCAGATCATTCAGTTGCAGACGTTTACCTAAGCGGTCAAACAGGGGGGCACCCAAACCATCTTCCAGATCTGCCAGTGCCATACTGGCTGCACTTTGAGTCAGTTTTACGGCATCGCTTGCCCGGGTGACGGTACCCTCTTGAGCAACTGCTACAAAAACCGCCAGCTGGCGTAATGTCATACGCATGAATGAAGCCTTAACGTTTAAAAAATATAAAATAAATAGATGGTCATGCTACCATGAGCACAGTCTCTCATGCCATGTAGAAATCATGTCAATTGAAAAATTTACTCAGGAAAAAGTTTTATCAGTACAGCGCTGGACCTCTAACCTGTTCAGTTTTACGCTGACACGACCTGCACATTTCAAGTTTACTGCCGGCCAGTTTGCGCGTATAGGCTTAAAAGTTGGAGATGAGCTGATCGTACGCGCTTATTCAATTGTTTCTTCACCTTTTGATGAAACTCTGGAATTTTTCTCGATTGTTGTGCCTGACGGGGCTTTTACTTCTCAGCTACAGTACCTGAAAGTAAATGACGAGCTGTATCTGGAAAAGATTCCTTATGGATATCTGACTTTGGCACGTTATCAGTTGCCACTGCCTAAAGATCTATGGCTGCTTGCCACAGGAACTGGTCTGGCGCCGTTTCTATCAATGCTACAGGATTTTGAAACTTGGACTAAATATCAGTCAATTCAGCTGGTCTACAGTGTACGTACAGCGGCCGAGCTGGCTTATCTAGACCGCATTCAGGAAATGGCCAAAATATTTGGGGAAGGGCAACAAGGCTTTCATTTTATACCAGTTATCACCCGTGACCCAAATGCCCGATTACATGAACGTTTGCCCGTACTTATTGAAAATGGTGCACTGGAAGCTGCGGCAGGGCTGCAATTTAACCCTGAGACCAGTCATGTAATGCTTTGTGGTAATCCGCAAATGGTAGAAGATACCAAAGAGGCACTGAAACGGCGTGGGCTCAGTATGAATCGTCGGGGTGAGGGAAATATTGCGGTGGAAAATTACTGGTAAGGGATAATAAGTATATATAGATATGTTTAATGCACAAACATATCTACGAACTCGCGGATCTCCTGAATTGCACTGTCAACATCTGAACTGAGCCAAGTCGGTTCAAATATCCCTGAATAATGTTCAATACGGTCTTGTGGGACCACCAGCCGGATTGGACAGTCTTCTTCAAGCAGGCGCCAAGGAATGATAGGCACTTCCTGATCCAGAAATGCACTGATATTACGAATATCAATGATCATCGCATTTACACAATCGGGAAACGGCATTACTGAAAATTCTTCAGTACGACGCCGGAAGTATTCTAGATCGCCCCACTTTAATACATAGCTAGGCTTGCTAAACTCAATAATCCCGATCAGGTGCAGGTCACGCGTATGATGTAAATAGCACTGATGCGTAACATCGGTGTCTAAATCCAGTGAGGTACGCTGTAGACGATATGCCATAAATAAACAGAATGCATAAAACTTGGCCCAATAGTATAGCGCATTTTTAACTACAACTTAGAAACATTGCACACGTTCCCACTATGCTTTTTCACACAATACAACATAAGTGCTTGTTATGATGAAAATCCAAGCCATAAGAATAAGAGAATGACTATGCAACACGATTTTAATAAACCACCTCATACTAATGGCCCACAGGATACGGCAAAAAAAAACCGTTTACCTATTTATATTCTTATTGCGGTAGGTATTTTTCTGGCGGCTTTAGTGGTTTATATGATTGGCGACCGTGATCCGGATTCTTCTGAGGCTCCGCCACAGCATCCTAATGCAGAAATGGAACAAGCTTCCATGAACAATACAACTCCAGCAGTAGCCGGTAATACCGAAGCGACGGCAGTAGACAACAGTACGGCAACGGCAACAGATACTGGCGGTACAGCAGCAGCTCATGATACCGGTACTGGTTCTGCCCATGGTCAATAAGGCTAGCTAGATGAGGATCAGACTATAGTGGCGGCCGTTTAAATATTGCTATCCACTTAAGTCACCTCAGCCTATAGCCTTAATGTGTATACATTAGGGCTTTTTTGCAATCTTTTACTGACGATTTGTTGTATTTATGCTCACTGTAGTTGAATAAACATTGTCCACAAAATATGTTGAAAAGGAATATAAGCCTAGCTTTCTAAACATTCTTAACAACTTAAAACGCTTTAAAACAAGCAAATTGAAGCATAACAAGAGGGCATAACAAAATGAATGATTACTATGCTGGAGGAGCCCGAGGTCCGGGTTTTGATGCAATGTACTATTGGGATCAATTCCATCCCATTATTGCGGCGGTTGTGATATTAATTCTGGGCTGGATTATTGCATTGGTCATTGCTGCCGGAGTTAAAAAGCTTCTGCAAAAAATGAATACCAATCATAAATTATCTAATGCAGCAGGGCACACTACAACTACAGGAACGTCTCCGAATTATGAGGGACTTTTCTCACGTATTGTATTCTGGTTTATTTTAATTATTGCCATTATTGCTGCTTTAAATGTTCTGAATATCAATAGCGTCAGCGGTCCGTTTAGTAATATGATCAGTCAAGTGCTGGTATTTATTCCTAATCTGATTGCAGCAATCGCGGTAGGCTTTATTGGCTGGCTGGTAGCACGTCTGGTGCGTACCGGTTTAACCAAAGTACTGGCCCGTACACAACTTGATGAAAAGTTGAGTAATGATGTCGGTGTAAGTCCTATCAGTAAAAATATTGCTGATATCATTTACTGGTTAATCCTTTTACTGTTCCTGCCAATTGTCCTTTCTATTCTGGGACTGGATGGCCTCTTGGTGCCAGTTCAAAACCTGGTTAATAAAGCTGCGCTATATATTCCTAATATATTCATGGCAGCTATCATCCTGTTTGCAGGCTACATTCTGGCCAAAATTGTTCGTGGTATTGTAGAAGGTCTGGTTAACAGCCTTGACTTGCAGACTCAGGTACAAAAAGTAGGTTTATTTAAAAATTCTAATTTACCTGGATTCCTTGGTTCATTCGTGTTTGCAATCATTATGATTACAGCACTGATTGTAGCTTTTGAAGCACTAGGTATACAAAGTATTTCTCAACCTGCAACTGCGATGCTCTATGAAATCATGAATGCAATTCCGCATATTATTGCTGCGGGCCTGATTCTGATTCTGGCATACATCGTGTCACGCTTTGTTGGCCGTCTGGTTGCTGAACTGATTGCCGGTACAGGTGCAGATGAACTACCAGCTAAGGTTGGTGTTCAGCGTTTCATGGGTAATGCCAAAGTATCCAGTATTGTTGGTTACCTAATTGTATTCTTCACTATGCTGTTTGCTCTGTCTGAAGCAGCAAACCGTCTTGGTTTTGAGCAAGTCAGCGCGCTGATTGCCATGTTCATTTACTTTGGTGCCAATATTCTACTAGGTGCAGTAATTTTGGTAGTAGGTTTCTGGCTGGCCAATATAGTAGCGAATGTTGTTGAACGTGGTGAATACAATAGTTCACGTTGGTTAGGTTGCCTGGTTCGTGTATTAATCATGGGTCTGGTAATTGCTATGGGTCTACGTGCAATGGGCATTGCCGACTCTATTGTAAACCTTGCTTTTGGTCTAACTCTGGGTGCGGTGGCAGTAGCATTTGCTCTAGCCTTTGGTTTAGGTGGACGCCAACCGGCTGAACGTGTTTTGACTGACTTGATTGATAAAGCGAAACGTGAGGCGAACCATCCAAATCCTTTACGAAATAATGACTCCGGTACTACCAGTTCAACAATGACTTCAACCACTGGTTCATTTACAGCTGCTCACACCCCTGCAACTAGCCCGTCAATGACTTCATCTCAAGGTACAGATACTTCAGCTGCTAAATCATCTGAATTATCTATGGATGGGGCTTCGTCTCAGGTAACTGACAGCACAACTAAAACTGCGGAGAATGGAACTTTTATGCCAGATACCGATAATGATACCAATGCGCCAATGCGTACAGATTTGTCAAATACTACTCCGGCGACATTAACGACTGCACCATATGGTGATGATGAAGCCTCTGGCATTGATCAGGTTACGCCTGATTCAGTAGGGGTTAATCCAGTAAATCCGCCTACTAATAATCCATTTGGCTCTACAGGTGAAGCTGAGCCGAATGTAGATGCTAACAAAAATCCAGAAAAGAAAGATGATCAAAAATAAGCTTTGATCTGAATAAAAGATGGGTCACCTGAGCGTGGCCTTTCTTTTTAAGTTCATAACAGGAGAAGTATAAAAATAATGCAAAACTATCCGGAGCGACGTCCACCCAACAAGGTTCTTGCACCATTAATTATTGCCGGTATTACTACAGGTTTTTTAAGTGCGGCTTATAAGTTTATCTTTAAGAAAAATTCTGAGTTAAGTCATAAACAGAATGTAACCGAAAATAAGTCCGAACATAATTCAAAGATAAAATGTCCAGAACAGAAGCATGAGGAGTTCTGAAAAATCTTTAAGACCAAATATCGTCATGAAAATATGGTAAATTTTGTAGGGCCCCAATTGTGCTGAGGAAACAGTTTATATATGATGAAGACTTAAAGAAAAAATAGTATTCAATAAAAATCTAAACAAGGAACTGTTATGTTAATTAAAAATCTTTTAAATACAATATTTAAAACAGAAAAATCAAGTTCAATGATGCTTGCTGTAAACAAGATGGAGGCGACCATTAACCGTTTACAGCAGACGCGCCAGATTATTTTATTACGTACAGATTATCTCGAATAACTTATACATATTGACTGGCAGCATGGGCAGAAGCCCATGCCCATTGAAAGTTGTATCCCCCTAAGTGGCCAGTGACATCCAATACTTCACCAATAAAATAAATCCCTTTCTGTTTTTTACTTTCCATAGTTTTGGATGAAACTTCAGTCGTGTCTATCCCACCCAAAGTCACTTCAGCGGTACGGTAACCTTCTGTGCCAGAAGGCTTAACACTAAAATTTTGCAGATTCTCACCGATTTCTTCTAGTCTCTGGTCACTTAAATTAGCAATTCCGGTTTCAGATTCTTCAGGCCAAATCAAGTTCTGTAGCTCTACTACAATACTTTTAGCCATATATTCATTAAGTAATGTACGGAGCAGAACTTTAGGCTGCGACTGCTTTTTTTGTTTTAACCATATCGCTATATCTGTTCCCGGCAGAAAATTAATCTGAAAGCTTTCACCATTACACCAATAATTAGACAGCTGTAGGGCACTTGGGCCACTTAGACCGCGATGGGTAAATAACAGGGCCTCAGTAAAACTATTTAAAGAATTACTTAGAGTTGCTTCCAGTGCATTACCACTTAAACGGGTAGTTACTTCCTTGAACTGATCACTAAAGATGAAAGGAACTAAGCCTGCACGGGTAGGGTAAACATAATGACCGAACTGTTTTGCCAGTTCATAGCCGAAACCTGAACCACCCAGTGTAGGAATAGACAAACCACCAGAAGCTACAACAACAGATTCACAGTTAAACTGACCTTGTGCTGTGATAACTTCGAAGTTGTTTTCATAAAGTGGATTTACCGCTTTGACTTCACAGCTGCTTTGAATTTCAACATTTCCTGTTTTTTTACATTCACTGAGCAGCATATTTAAAATATCTTTGGCGCCGTTTAAGGTAAAGAGCTGTCCATGCTTGCGCTCTTCATACTCAATACCATAATCACACACCAGTCCAATAAAATCCCAGTTGCTATAGCGGGATAGAGCAGAGATAACAAAATGCGGATTATTGGAAATGTAGTGTTCAGGCTCGACATATAAATTGGTAAAGTTACATTTACCGCCACCAGACATAAGAATTTTTTTGCCGACTTTATTGGCTTTCTCTACAACCAGAACCTTACGCCCCCGTCTGGCAGCCAAAGCTGCGAGCATTAGTCCAGATGCGCCGGCACCTATAACAATCACATCATAATATGCTGCAGCCATCAGTAATTCCCAGTCATAAAAAAGCTCGGCATTATAGTCGATTTTCAGAAAAAGATTCAGGATGTAGAGGGAAACCTTGTAATCCTCCACTGTGAATGGCGAGAATACGGGTATGAGGTTGAAAATAATTTTTTTGAATCAGATCTATTAGTCCAAATAGCATTTTTGCCGTATAGATTGGTTCAAGAGGAATACTATAAGCTTTCTTAAAGTGTTGTATAAAGTCGAGCAGCGCAGGCGTAGTTTTAGCATAACCACCAAAGTGATAATCCTGTAGCAGCTGCCAGTGGGTTTTGTTAGTCCATTGAGTAATTTCTGCTTGTAAAAAATTTCCCTTTAGCACTGGAAAACCTAAGACCTGATGCTGTTCTGAACTGGCTTCAATCAAGCCACTCATAGTTCCGCCAGTACCCACCGCACAGCAGAAAACATCATAGTTTTCCAGATCTTGTGAAGAAAGGATTTCCTTGCACCCAGTTACAGCGAGTGAATTGGTACCGCCTTCTGGAATGATATAAGCCTGAGGAAAACGTTGCTGTAACGTCTGCAGGTAGGCCTGATCAGCCCGGTATTTGTATTCATGACGACTTATAAAATAGAGCTGCATGCCATTTGCTTGGGCCTGCATAAGGGTTGGATTAAACGGACGCTGAGCCAGTTCTTCTCCCCGGATAATACCTATAGTAGATAAACCGGCAAGTTTGCCTGCGGCGGCGGTAGCAGCAATATGATTCGAAAAAGCGCCTCCAAAAGTCAGAAGCTGTTTGAATCCTTCTGCCAGAGCAAAATGGATATTGTTTTTAAGTTTATAAAATTTATTGCCAGAAATTTCTGGATGAACCAGATCTAGCCGCTTGACAGTTAAGCTCAGTTGAGCGTGCTGAATAATAGTCTGGTAAGGTACAGGCTGAGCTAAAAGGTCAAGCATAAAAACTGGCAATATAGACTAGACTAAGATAAAACAATCATAAACTGTTGTAGCTAAAAAGGCAGTTCACTGCTGTTACATGGTAGTTATTTAAACAGCTCATTATGAGCTGGTATCAACTGAACTGATTACGGACATACCCGGACGCAAATCCTTAATTCCTGGCTGATTTGGATCAATTGCAATCCGTACCGATATACGCTGTACCACCTTGGTAAAATTGCCTGTAGCATTATCAGCCTTAATTACACTAAATTCTGAACCGGCTGCTGGAGCGATCCGTTCTACGCGACCAGTAAACTGACGATCATTCAAAGCATCTACTGTAAAACTTGCTTTCTGACCAACTTTCATATTGGCAATCTGGGTTTCTTTAAAGTTGGCAATAACCCAAGTCTGTTTTGGAATTAGAAATAACAGCTGTGAACCTGCAGCAACGTATTGCCCCACACGCGGGTTTACCTCCCCAAGCTGGCCGTCCATTGGAGCACTGATCAGACTATAATTTTGGGTGGTCTGAGCCTGTGCTTGTTGTGCCTGTGCATTTTTGACCTGTGCTTTCAGACCAATCTGGGCCACTTGAGCAGTTTTCAATGCTTCACGTGCGACCTCAACATTTGCCTCAGCCTGTCTAAGCTGTGCTTGTGCATTTTTTACATCAGCTGCGGCTCTATCCTGTTCTGTTTTAGAGGCAGCACCGCTATTACCAAGCTGCTGATAGCGCTGCAGCTGACTACGCGCCAGTTCATACTGTGCTTTGACCTGTTCTACCTGCGCCTGAGCTGCTGCAATATCGGCGCGGTGCTGGGCAATTGCCTGTTCTTGGTTAGCCAGATTATTTTCTGCCTGTTCTACCGCAGCTTCTGCCTGGACAACTTGTTCCCCATAAGTTTTTGCATCAATTCTCAGTAAAGGTTGCCCTTTTTTGACATAGTCAAAGTCTTTGACCATAACCTGCTGAATATAGCCATTAATTTGAGAAGACAAAATAGTTGTTTGCCCTTTAACATAGCTGTTATCAGTACGTTCGATTGCTGTATGAAACGGACCTAAACGCCAAGCCCATAAGATAATTGTAATACCAATAATTAAAACAAGCAGCATCCAGAATAAAGTGGAATGTCTGGTTGGAATCAGCTTGCTGGAAGGTTGAGGTGTAGCAGGGGCTTCAGTCTTTTCATGCTCAACCTGTTCAGATTGTGCTGCCGGTTCTGTCTGTTGATCAGTTTTATTTTGGTCTTCTGGCATGGATATAACTCAAATTCTGTTTTTATATCAAATTTTCATTTAACTTGCAGATTGTGTCTATGTCTGCATGCGTCTTGCAACAATCTTCATCCGGACAATAATAAACAGGCCCCAGATTAACAGTACTACAGCAAACAGCCCGTTCAGGGCAATAACATCATTATAGGCCCGGACTTGTGCTTCGCGGGTTACAACTTGATTCAAGTTTCGTAATGCTTGAGTTTGTGCGAGTACTATATCAGATGACTGAGCAGCTGTGGTTGCTTGGTACTGATGTAAACGCTGGCTAATCAGTGGATCGGTTCTGTCCATTTCTAAAGTAATTTCAGCTTTGTAGTTTTGGGTACGATGCTGTTGGTAGGTATTGAAAAATGAAGAACCGACCAGTCCGCCAAAAGTCTGAGTTGCAGAGAACAGCACAATGAAGGTAACGACATGCGATGGCCCTTGTGCTAGTGTTTTGGCAAAACCGGCCAGTAGCAGGGGGCCAATAAAAACACCACCTGCAAACCCAACCAGAAACTGACTGGTAAAGAAATTGGAAGGCCGTACCTCACTGGTCAGATGATAATCGAGACCACATGCCACCAGGATTAAAAACTCAGCCAGTACCAGATGTATAATAATTCGCTCTCTGGAAAAGGTTAGAGCGCTAAAAAGTGTACCGGACAAAATACCTGCTCCAATAACGATATACAGTGGCACAAACTGGTCTGGCCCCATACCTACCGTTTTTAAAAAACTGACAGCGGCATAACTTTGTTCCGACATGAGCAGACGAATAGCAAAAGCGCCCAGAATAAAATGTAAAATTGCCCCTGTACTCAACCAGCGCGTCATAATAAGCGGGTTGACCCGGTAGTGTTCATAAAGTAATCCGGCGACTAACAGGGTAAGACCAGCAATAAGCACATATGCCAGCCATTCACTATTAAACCACCACAAGATTGGTCCCTGAGTAAGTACTATACACAGGCAGGCAAAACCTGGAGCAAGTAATAAAAAGGTAAAAAAGTCCTGTTTTTCAAAAACATAAATTCTTAGACTGCGTGGTAATTTTAATGAAACTACCATTGCCAGACAGCAGATGGCTAACCCTAGTTCAAAAGTGTAAAGTACCATCCAGCTATGAGTATCGACCAGGTAAGGTGAAATAATCCAGGCTAGAGGCAAGCCAAGCTGCTGAAAACCAAAAGCAATATAAATACCTTTGGCCATATCTTCTTTCTTGAAAGCTTGCATAACATAATACATACCTAGAGAACTGAGCGGCGCGGCAGCCAGACCGGCAATAAAACGGGCAAAGAGAGCCATTTCATAGGTATGTACTAAAATATGCAGAATCAGAACTGCAATAAAAGCAATCAGCCCGACTTCTGAAAACAGACGTAAACCATATTGTTGTCGGGCTTTAAATAAAATCAGGTTTGAGCTGACATTAGCCATAACATAGGCTGCTGGTAGCCATGCCGCTTCTGATAGGGTTAAACCATATTCTCCCTGAATGATAGGTAGATTGGCAGTGATAAAGCCATTACTCAAGCTGGCCGCAATGGCTACAAATAATCCAATAAACAGATAAAGAAAACGCTTTGGGCGTGAGTGGGCGATTGCTGCTGGAGAACCAGGTAAGGTCGGGCGTTCATCCGGTGTCCAGTCCGGTGGAGTTTCTATAAAACGTGGTGTTTTATCCATACAGCTTCCCAGTTTTAGAACTCAAGGTTATAAACCTTAAGTTCCACTCATATTTCCCTATATTAAAGCGACCGCCAACTCTATAAATAAAGCTTCAAACAAAGAGTGAGCTTATTACAAGTCATAGCTTTCTCGCTAATTGAATTTTTAAGTATTAAAAATGATGGAGAGTTCGAATAGGCATATATTGAAAGCTATATACTGATATGTAAGTAAGTTTTTTGTTGAAACTTTAAAGCTTTAGTTAAATATAAGACACCATAGTATAAAAAGAAAACTGCATTTATACTTTTCAAAGGTGCAGTTTTGAGCATGCTCCCTATGGTTTTCTGCAAGTTCAAGGAAGGCTAAAGTAAATATAAGTTTTATATAAAAGTTTACTTATTCAGGCTGTTTGCTGAGCGATGACTGTTGTATTATTTTCAGTATGAAACAATAACAACAACAAAAAAGGAGTGCCAGTATGGAAAAGCAGTCCCCAATTTTTTATCTATTTGTATTAATGCTGCTGAGCGGATGCGGTCAAGATCAGTTGAATAAACCGGTAACTCAGACACCGCTCAGTATTGCAGGTACGCCTGTATATGAGCAGCATTACCGTTTGACAGATACACAAACAGCTAGGCCATAAGACAAATTATATCCTTACAAGAGAGTTAGCTGAAAAAGAAAGGAAGGTGGGCATATTGTCAGTACACGGTAGTGCCAACTAAAGAGTAAGAGATAAAAGATGAAAAGTGCTACGTCAGACTAATGAAGTATTGAAGTAGACGTCTTACCTCTATGCAAGGGTTTGTCTTATTTAAAACCTTACAAACCGGATAAAAAGGTCTTGTACTCGCCCAATATGCCCGAACTTTGAATATTGTCCTGTTTTTAAAAACAGATCAATAAAATAATCAAATGAGATCTACTTGCCAGTTTGATGCTTGAATTTCCAGATTGTTCTGACGTAATTTCTGACTGATCTGGTCGGCCTGTTTTTGTAGATCGCTGACAGAGACTACTTTTATCCAGCGAATTTCACTGGAACTGTATCGTGCAGATTCGCGCCGTGTACTGTCAATTGCCTGTTGAAGAATACGATGCTGACTAATCAGGAAATCCCGTTCATTTAAAACATCCAGTAAAGCTTTACCCTGAACGGTTTGGGCCTGGGCATTAGTCATGTGAATCCGTTTAATCAAATCATGCAGCTCGGTGTTGACTGCAAATGCTTCTTTTAGCAATTGCTCGGGGTCTTCACTGGGCTGGTCGCCTTCTTGTATCAGTACATTGTTATTAATACGTTGCTGCAAAGATGCAAGCTTGGTCTGTAAATCACTTCGCAGAATCAACGCTTCGGCAAGTTTCATGAGATAAAGTTATACTCTGCTATTTTCTTAATATAAAAATATTCTGAGTCTTTATTTAATACCATACAATTTCAGTTTGTATCTTGGCTGCTGTATATTTTCTAATAAATTGATAGACTAACCCTATACACTTCGCTATAAAGACCACAATTAAAGATTTCTCTCTAATGATTTGAGGACACGCTTGTGGAATCGTTATTTATTATAGGTTCAATTGCACTAGCTCTGATGCTGGGCGCAATAAGTCCGGGCCCAACATTTATTTATGTGGCAAAAAATTCAATTGCGATTTCACGTAAGCATGGCCTGTTTACTGCACTGGGCACAGGGACTGGCGCAGCATTGTTTGGTTTTCTTGCCGTCATGGGGTTACAAGCCATATTGCTGGCTGTGCCTTCGGCCTATTTTATTTTGAAAGTCTGTGGCGGTTTATATTTACTTTGGCTGGCTTATAAAATTATTAAGCATGCTAAAGAACCAATGGGTAGTACCTATGGATCTGTTCAACCGATGAGCTATGCCCAAGCTTATCGTTTAGGCCTGATTACACAGTTAAGTAATCCTAAAATTTCTATTATTTTAGCCAGTATTTTTACTGCACTCTTACCTAAAGAAATACCTCCCTATTTTTATGTGGTCTTACCTCTGCTGTGTTTCTTTATTGATGCTGGCTGGTATTCTCTGGTAGCTGTTGCACTATCTGCCGAGAAGCCACGTCAGGTTTATTTGAAGTTTAAAGCTATTTTTGACCGGATTGCTGGTGGTGTAATGACATTATTAGGTCTTAAATTAATTTTTGGGATGAAGTAATACTTTCTTTTTTTTATGAAATAATAAGGCTTGTTTAAAAAGCCCCTCACTTGAGGGGCTTTTATCTTATTTTCTACAGTTTGGTTGAGAAAGGTCAATCACTTGAGAGCCTTCTACACGGTAACCAATTTGACCAACAAGAAAAGCCTGATTTAATTGAGTGATAACTACATCAGAAAGCGCTACAGAGCATGGATTTTTTTCAATGGCACGATCAATAGCAGTTTTAAAGTTTGGTATGCCTAGTGGAAACAATATAACAGGTACTTTATCTTCACCTGTAACGCGTTCACCTTTAATAAACTGATTAGAGTTTAAGTTATAGTTTTTGGTTGAAGCAACCGTCATATCTGCAATACGCATCGTACAACCTGTAATTGCAATAGTTGATGCAGCTAGTGCAATTACTAATAGATTTTTCATATATTCCCCGAATAATTGTAATAAATAAAAAAGCGCAGGTATTTTTTAATAATTTAGAATAAATTTCAATAAATTAATTATACTTTTAAATAAAAAGGCCTCTATAGTTGCTATAAAGACCTTATGCAGTTTAAGTGTTGAGTGTTAAGACACTTTATCACCCGGTTTAGCACCATTCTCAGGTGAAATTACCCACACACCTTCGCCATTACCTGCCGCCAGAACCATCCCGTTAGAAACACCAAAACGCATTTTACGTGGGGCCAGGTTTGCCACCATAACAACTAATTTACCTTTAAGATCTTCAGGTTGGTAAAACTCACGAATTCCACTAAATACATTTCGCGGTTCAGTTTCGCCAACATTTAAGGTAAGTTGAAGAAGCTTATCAGACTCTTCTACATGCGCAGCTTCTAAAACTTCTGCTACACGCAGGTCAACTTTTATAAAGTCTTCAATACCAATAATGTCTGCTTCACCGACTTGAGCTTCAGCTTTTTTCTCTTTGGCTTTTTCTTTTTTCTTCTCTACTTTAGCAGGCTCTGCCACAGGTGCTCCTAATGACTCTTTAGATGCATCAACCATTGCTGTAACTGCTTTTGGATCAACGCGTTGCATCAGCGGCTGGAATAATTCAATTTCATGATTTACCAGTATCTGCTTACGGGATTCAAAGTTAAAACTGTCAAGCTTCAAAAAGTCTTGAACCTGTTGAGCTAATACTGGAAGTACGGGCGCCAAGTAAATTGCCAGTTGGCGGAACAGGTTAATACCAACAGAACATACATTATGAACTTGAAGCTCTTCACCTTCAATTTTCGCAAGCGCCCAAGGTTTTTTCTCATCAATATACTGATTTGCACGGTCAGCCAAGGCCATGATTTCACGAATAGCAGTCGAGAATTCACGGGCTTCATAAGCCTTCGCAATCGAATCGCCAGCTTCAATAAAACTCTGTACCAGCTCAGGTTCAGCACATTCAGCAGATAGTTTATGATCAAATTTAGTATTAATAAACTTGGCACAGCGGCTGGCAATATTAACCACTTTTCCAACTAGGTCAGAATTTACCTTCTGAATAAAATCGTCCATGTTAAGGTCGGAATCTTCTACTTTGTCTGAAAGCTTTGAAGCAAAATAATACCGCAGGTATTCAGGATTTAAATGTTCCAGATACGTTTCTGCTTTAATAAAGGTCCCACGAGATTTTGACATTTTCTGCCCATTGACAGTCAGAAAGCCGTTTACAAATAAACCTGTAGGGGTACGATAGTTAGCACCTTCAAGCATGGCAGGCCAAAACAGGGCATGGAAATAAACGATATCTTTTCCAATGAAGTGATATACCTCATTTTCAGAATCTTTTTTCCAGAAATCATCAAAATTTAAATCTGGGCGTTTGGTCTGGATATAGTTTTCAAAACTCGACATATAGCCAATCGGTGCATCTACCCAAACGTAGAAGTATTTATCCGGTGCATCTGGAATTTCGAAACCAAAATAAGGCGCATCACGGGAAATATCCCAGTCTGAAAGCCCTGCATCAAACCATTCATCTAACTTGTTGGCAATTGAAACCGGTAAACGTCCTGAATCACGAGTCCATGTCTGCAGATATTCTGAAAAGTTAGGTAATTTAAAAAAGTAATGATCTGAAGATTTCTCTACTGGTGTCGCGCCGCTTAAAGTTGATTTTGGATTAATCAGCTCAGTTGCATTATAGGTCGTTCCACATGCTTCACACGAGTCACCGTATTGGTCTTCCGTTTTACATTTTGGGCAGGTACCTTTAATGAAACGGTCTGAGAGGAACATGCCTTTTTCAGGGTCAAATAGCTGAGTAACCGGGCGAACCGCAATATTTCCAGCTTCACGGTTTTTAATATAGATTTCTTGAGAGCGTGCTTTATTCGTGTCGCTATTGGTAGAGTCATAATGATCAAAGTGAACCCCAAAGCCATTAAAGTCACGAATGTGTTCTTTTTGCACATTGGCAATCTGTTCTTCCGGTGTAATGCCATTTGCCTCGGCACGTAACATAATTGCTGTACCGTGAGCATCATCTGCGCAGACATAAGTCACGTCATGGCCCATTGCACGCATAGCACGAACCCAGATATCCGCCTGGATATAGCCAAGTAAGTGTCCCATATGGATGGGGCCATTAGCGTAGGGAAGGGCGTTAGTGACTAAGATATTACGCACGGATTGACTCTCTCATTCGTATTCATTATTTAAGACGGTCAATTTTACCTGATGAGCGAAGGAAAACAAAGCAAGGCTTTATTTAACAGTAAGTCTCACGCTGTAGTTAAGTAAAGAAAGAAAAATGAGTTTTTAAAGAAAATAAGACCAAATTTTTATTTGATGAATAAAGGCAGAGATAATTAAAAAGAATTGAATAGAACTAGATTTAGAAAAAAATTAGAAACCAACAGCTATAAAGCTGACTAAATTACTTGGAAATTAGAGGCTTTTGTCTGTCTGGCACAGAACAGCTCTTAACCTTCACGACACTTACAGGTAAACTAACCCTATTCAGCAGAAATGGTCCGGTTTGGAGTCAAAGTTATGTCATGGTTTTCTTCATTAAAATCAGTATTTTCACCAGCTAAAGGGGTGAAGGAAGAAGAAATCCAGCAGGTACTGCAAAATTATGTGCTGCCGCATTCTAATAACCGTTTGCAGGACCGTATTACGCAGTTGCAATTGCATGAGGCAACCCTGCAACTGACCATTAAAACATATCCTGAAGAAAAGCCTTATTTACAGCAATTACATGATGAACTGGCTGACCAGTTAGAAAAATGCGGATTGCAAGAACTGAACCTGCATGTAATTCAACAAAAAAATAATCTCGCAGCTGCGGCCCCTGCTCAAGACAGCCAGAGTGAGAAAAATTCTTTACCGCCGGTAGTGGATGCTTCAGCTCAAGTCAGTCCTAATACTGCGCCTGACAATGACCCGAATAATCCACCTATTGAAAAAGCTGCGCCCCAGCAACGCGATGTACCAAAACATTCACGTATTCAGAATATTATTCTGGTCTCTTCTGGAAAAGGTGGGGTAGGCAAGTCTACAACAACTGTTAATCTGGCGTTAGCATTACAGAAACTGGGCTTAAAAGTTGGAGTACTGGACGCCGATATTTATGGGCCGAGTATTCCGACTATGCTTGGCAATGCTGGACATACGCCTCTTATTGAAGCAGAAAATTTTGTTCCTCTTGAAGCCTATGGCATGGCCGTACTTTCAATCGGCCATTTAACCGGAGATCACAATACACCTGTAGCGTGGCGTGGTCCCAAAGCTACAGGCGCACTGATGCAGCTATTTAACCAGACTTTATGGCCTGAACTGGATGTACTGGTAATTGATATGCCACCTGGAACAGGGGATATACAGCTTACATTGGCTCAGCGTATTCCAGTAACAGGTGCTGTAATTGTAACTACACCCCAAAATGTAGCATTAATGGATGCCACTAAGGGAATCGAACTGTTCAATAAGGTACAAATTCCGGTGTTAGGTGTAATCGAAAATATGTCTACACATATCTGCTCAAATTGTGGTCATGAGGAACAGATTTTCGGTACAGGTGGAGGTGACCAGTTGGCAGATCAGTACCAGATCTCGCTGCTTGGGCGTCTTCCACTCAATGTTCAGATCCGTGAAAATGCCGATGCCGGTAAACCTTCTGTAATTGCAGAGGATGAGGCAGCTGAAAGTTATATTGAAATTGCCAGAAAAATTGCTGAAAAACTGCCTCAACATAGTCGAGATGAGAAGCGCATCTTCTAATTTCGATATTCTGAAAGCAAAGCCTTCTTGATACGGCAGGGGGAAGTTCAAGAAGGTTTTGTTGCTTAATATTTTAAAATAACTAAAATTAATTAAGTATTTACTCTAGAGTGACTGCCAAGTCAATTTGGAAATTTTCGCCGTTTTTATCATTTTTTCTTTACTAGCTCCCCGCTAAGCTCTCAGCTGTTTTTTTAACTGTTATTTTTAGAGCTAATCTTATGAAAACTCTCCTGAAAGTTTTACCTCTCTCTTTAGGTATACTAGTCGCGGCTGCTCCTATAATAAGTTCTGCTACAGTAGTTTATACTCCTTCATTTCCTGCTTCGAAAAAAACTGTGCCTGTTCAGGCAGCTGAGGTACAAAATACAGGAATTACTACAGAAGCAGCTGCTTAATATTTCAACTACCTAGTTATAAATAAAAAAGGATCAGAGCTGATCCTTTTTTATTTATAGTCTTTCGAACAGAAGAAGTGACTCAAGCGTTCTATTTGTATTTTTTCTTACAAATTATTGTATTTAAAATATTTATATAAATAACACTCGGTGGTAAATTCTATTTTATAAAGGCTCCTAAAATTATATTTTGCGAGTGTTTATAAACTCCTTTAATCTTCGCTCACTCAATAGTGAGGTGACTCTATGATTTCATGGCTTTTTATTGGCCTAGTGGCAAGCGTGCTGCTTACACCAGGACCGACAAATACTCTACTAGCCTCTTCTGGAATCCGGCTTGGGGTGCGACGTTCTGCACGTTTAATTCCAGCAGAAGTTTTAGGTTATA
Source organism: Acinetobacter sp. 1294596 (assembly GCF_000582925.1). NCBI lineage: Bacteria > Pseudomonadati > Pseudomonadota > Gammaproteobacteria > Moraxellales > Moraxellaceae > Acinetobacter > Acinetobacter sp. 1294596. Next base: position 44,362 of record NZ_JFCC01000003.1, read on the forward strand.
TTATTGCCATTACTGTCTGGGGCACCTTGATTGATACAGTATCAGCTACCCTGCCGATCCTGCCAACTTTATTAAAGCTTTTAAGTGCGTTTTATATTATTTTTCTGGCAGTTAAACTATGGAAAACTGCAAATGTACAGCTTGATCTGAATCAGCCTGCGATTCGTCCTCGTGAGCTATTTGTAGCGACTCTACTTAATCCTAAAGCTTTATTGTTTGCTTCAGCTATTTTTCCGGTTGCTGCATGGGTCAACTGGTCTATCTATGCTGTGCATATGGGAGTTTTTCTGGCTCTTATTGTGCCGATTGCATTATTCTGGACTTTTATTGGCTCAAGTTTGAATACTCCAAAAGTCCGGTGGTTAAATCAGCGTAATCTACAGCGAACGGCTTCCTTGATTCTGGTCAGCTTTTCTATTCCACTAAGCTACTCGGCTTTACTGAGTCTGTAATAATATTCAACATGCATACGTGTCAAGGCTTGTAGCTGATCTTGTTTTCATTGTGACAGATTTAAGTTAAAGTACAGCGCAATAATTGATTTTCAGTATTTTTGGATAGAAACAAGATGGCTATTAAGTCTGATCGTTGGATTCGCGAAATGAGCGAAAAACACGGCATGATTGAACCGTATGCAGAAAACCAGGTCCGCCTCGATGAAAATGGTCAAAAACTGATTTCTTACGGTGTGTCCAGCTATGGCTATGATGTTCGCTGTGCACGTGAGTTTAAAGTTTTTACAAATGTCCATTCTGCAATTGTTGATCCAAAAAATTTCGATGATAAAAGTTTCATCGATATTGAATCAGATGTCTGTATTATTCCACCTAACTCGTTTGCTTTGGCCCGTACGGTAGAGTATTTCCGTATTCCACGCAATGTACTAACAATTTGTCTGGGTAAATCCACCTATGCACGCTGCGGTATTATTGTTAATGTCACACCACTTGAGCCAGAGTGGGAAGGCCATGTTACGTTAGAATTTTCAAATACTACCAATTTGCCAGCGCGTATTTATGCAGGTGAGGGTGTTGCTCAGATGCTGTTTTTTGAAAGTGATGAAGTGTGTGAAACTTCTTATAAGGATCGTGGCGGAAAATATCAGGGGCAACGAGGTGTGACTTTGCCAAAAGCATAATTCAGGTTTCATTTATAAGTAGGCGGATCATTTGAATCCGCCTATTTTTTTACAATTCATTCATCGGAAACCATGTCTTTCAAGGCTATTTTTTTTGCAATTACATTTATATTCAGCATAATTAACTTTAAAAGATCTAGGTATAAGTACTGTTATAGCAATAATTGAATAAAGCTAGAAATACCAAGATATCGAGGAATAAAAATAAATGATGCGGAGCATCAGATAAAAAGGAAGACCGAGATGATTCATCATTGGAAGACTACAGGATTTCGTATGTCCTGTTTGGCCGCTATGGCCGGCTTATGCTTGACCCAAACTGGTTATGCACTTGAATCCTTGTCTGATGACCGTTTAGCTGAAACAACAGGAGAGGGAATAGCACTTCTTCCCGAGAATTTTAAAATGGTCTTTCAGGGACCCAATGATCAGTCGGCAGCTTCAAGTTATAACCGTTCAAATATTACCGATGCAGCCAAGTATGATACAGGTTTCATCCGAATCATTCCGACGGGTGAGAACTATGAACAACTTAAACTGACCGCCGCCCAAGCCGCAGCAATGCATAATAAAGCAGACATTTTTATCTACGGTCTGGCCTTATCAAAATCCAATTCAGACTTGAACCAGAGGTTCAGTAATCAGGGATTTAACTGGGGAGATGCTGCAAATCCATGGTTATTCCGTGCTGGAACAGCGACCAATATTAAACAGTTCGCTGCAAAAAATCCTTCTGGTGATATCAGCTATCTGGCTCTAGAAGCTCCCCTGGTTAAAGTTGATGCCGATGAATCAGATAATAATATCAAGCTGGGTTTCTGGCTGGATGCTTTTTCACGCTCTTGGGATTCCTCTAATACATTAAATCCGATTACGGGAGCACCGATTCCCAAGCCAACTGCTGATGGAAATGATCAGGATCTTGATAGAAATCAAAGACTGCGGATGCAATTCGTAGCAAATGGCCTGAGCCTAAATGGATCTCAAGTCCGTTTATTTCAGACTCAAGCTTCAGACAATACCCAGCATAACCAGTCACTTGGTATGGCTAATATTATCCGGTTGAATACCAATGATAACCCATCCACTCTCAAGATAAGTGACTCAGAAACCAGCCGCAATGCTAAAGCTATACGTTTGAGTACAGCAGCTATTCAGGAGGGTACGGCAGCTACACCAGCTTTGGATAAATCTTTCGCGCCAATTTTTAATGATCAGGAAGGTTTATATCTGTACAGTCCAAACCTTAATCTGGTCTTGGGTAATATGTACCAGCCTTTTGTTCTAGGTTCTGAAGGAAACAATATTATTCTTGAGGTCACCCGCATTCCGAATGTGCCGGAAATCTATAGCCAGATTTATACTTTTTATAATGATACAGATAAAGATACCAAGCTTGAGGGTGCTTTAACCGCAGCTTCTTTTAAGGGCTCAACCTGTAATGTGGCTTATTGCGGTTCGAATTTATCTGATGTTAAAGCCAGTACCTCAACTATTAAATATCAGGGCACAAATGCTACTCATAGCAGTATCTCGATTGGTAGCGTAACACGTGATTCAACTACAAATTTACTTAAAGCAAATACTGATAGTAATGCTACAGGTGTGGTATTCAGAGGACCATCCAATACGATGACTAATTTAGGCTCTGCGGTGATTGACGGGGTCATGATACAGCATCTTAAATTCAAGACGACCGGACTATAGGAGAAGTATATGTTAAATAAATTTAATTTATTATGTGCTTTAGTCCTTTCATCTACAGCCCAAGCAGAACTTATAACTCTCGATAATGAGGCATTGTTGAATATTACAGGTCAGGGGGGAGCTGATTTAAGCTGGACACTGTCGTTAAACCATCAGTATGCAAATAATATGAGTCTTAAAAATATTTCTGAATATGATCCACAGGGAACTGTAACTCAGGCTTTTTATTCTTATCAATGTGTTTCAGATATTTTATGTCGATTCGCTTTTTCACCCAACAACCATACCGAAAACGGCAGTCAAAAATGGCTGGTATTTAAACAGTTACAGGGTACTCTTCAAATAGATAAATTCTCTTTAGATGGTTCTACAATTCTAAACCGGGAGGGTGAACCGCAAACTGCACTGCAACTTACTTTTTATGATGACCATCCGTTAAAAGTCCGTAATTTGGGCTTTAAAAGTCTTGCAGTAGAAAGCGGAAGTGAAGGGTATCTAAATGATAAAAAGTATACAACTTACGATGGCGGCAAGCTGGTTCCGAGATTTGATCAAGGAGGGGAACAAGGCTTTATGGGAGTGAACATGCATGGGAACCTGCATATGTCAGGTAATCTGAAGATTTTCAGTTATAACTGTGCGGGCACAACGACAAGTCGCTGTTAAAAGAAAAGAGAGCTCATCAATAAAGGATGTTGAAATGAGAAAAATAACAAAATTAAAGTGGCTCAGTGTCTGTATATTTATGGCACAGCATTCTTATGCATTGCAGCAACTTTCTGATACGTCATTAAGTACAGTCACCGGTCAGGATGGTATTTCTATTACTCATGAAGTATCTAAAGTGGTTATTGATCAAGCAAACTGGGTAGATTATTCCAACACTGGAAAAATGAAACTAGGTCTACATAATGTCAGAGTAGAGGGAATCCACCAGCAGAATATCAAAAGTACTTTAGATATTGATGTCGGAAAAACTGAGCGGGGCATAGGAATAAAAATACAGGGCAGTATTTCACCTTTTCAGGCGACTGTCGAAAAACTGATGCTGATCTGTGATACTAGTTGCACGAACACCGTGGCTCAACAAAACCTGGGTTCCTTGAGCCTCGCGACTATCTCGCCACTTATTTTTAATCTGGAAACAACAGCGGGCCTGTTTAACCGTGACGAGAAAGCTCATCTGGATTTCAGACTACAAAATGCCAGTATTGGTTATGGCTTTAATGGCCATAATCTGACCTTGAAAGATTTAAATTTTAATATTTCAGCGGATGGATATATGTATATCGACCCGACAGAAGGAATTGTACTGGCCACAAAAAGTAAAAATGGAGCTACAGATCATGTAATTGAACTGGGCCGGGTTTCTGATCTAACTGATGTTCATTCAAGCCGGAGTGATGCTACTAACCCTGGAGTAAACCTGGATTTACGTTACGGTTCTGATCTTGCTAACCAGAAAAACCTGATCCGTATGGGAGCATCAGGTGCTTTAACCAATGGTAAGATTTTTCTAAATGCTGACCAGACAGGACTGGCAAATTTTAATACAGTTAATGCTACAGATTTGAAAGAAACAACACGTAAAGCACAAGGGTATGATACCAAAGGTGGATTACACTTAGGACTGGCAGCAGAGTTTACCCGTCAGGGAAATCCATTACTTACTGCTAATCATCAGGCTACAACTCTTGAGCTAGGTCATACGGGTAAAGGCAGTTATGCGATCGAATTTTCTAACTTGTCTCCCTTGGCCATTCGCAATGCAAATAGTATAACTGCTTACAACACCCAAAATGCTTATATAGACTTGGGTGATATCTATATTAATGCTGGCCAGACACCTACATTAAGTTTTATCATTAATGAAAATATGAGAAAGGTATTAGGTGAAACAGCAACTGAACTGGTCTATAACATAGTGCCATCCGGTACTACACAAAACATTGCCTTACTGGCTATGCGTGGTATGGACTTTCAGGCGATTGCCCGTAAAGCAAGATTCATTTCTGATAATTCTATAGCAGCATTAACCAATCAAAGTGCGGAATGGGGTATTGGTATTCCTATTTTTAACTTAAATACCAATCTTGCCCTATTTTCTAAGGATTATAGTTATCACGGAAGCAGCAAAGCCGGGTTAGGCTATAACCTGGCTTTGTCTACAGAAGGTTATGGCATTGACCAGAAAACTAATACACCTAGTACTACCTCGCTTATTATTGTTGATGGCGCAAGAGGTTCGCATGGTGAAGAAGTAAATTATTATGCAGGTTTCAGAAATATAGATGCGTATTTAAAATCTGATGGTGTCATCGGATTTGAAGATGAAGGAATCTATATTAAGGCTGACCACTTGTTACTCGCTGCTAAAGCAGAAGTCGCAATTGGCCAGTTACCTGGCTCTTTATATAACTGTCCGGCTGGGGTAACGAGCTGTGATAAAAAGGTAGTACCCATTGATAACTTTGCTCGCAAAAATGATGTTTTAACCTCGTTGGCATTTAAACTGGATGGTAATGGTGAGTTATTTATTATTCCGGGTGTTAACCCGACTGAAGGAAATCTGGATAGCAATTTTTTAACTCTAAAGGCAAATTTCGATTTTAGCGAGTTAAATACTTCACAAAAGCAAGATCCTTCAGTGCTAGGAAGCTATGTAAGTCTGATTAATGAAGACATAAGGCCAGATGGTACGTTTAAAACTTCAAGCATAAATATCAATAAAATGCAGGGTAGTGTCGGTCTTGAATCTAGAGTCTATGTAAAGCAGGATACCGTGAAGGTAGACAGTCAAATACAGTTTAACCCGGCTTCTACATTAATGAGTCCTGGACAAGTTAATACATTGAATACGGGTAAGATTTTTAAAGCAGAGATGGCGATGTCCCCTTCAGGTAGCATGCAAAAGATTGCAGACCTTGCAATTACGGGTGGCACCATGCGTAGTACTTTAGGTATTACGCCACGCTAGATTATAAAAAGAACAGATAAGGAAAGATAATGAAAAAGACAGGTTTAGGTATTTTGTTTGTCTCTATATTAAGCAGTTCAACCCTCTATGCGATGACAGAGTTAGATGACAATGCCCTCTCACAAGTTGAAGGGCAGGCTTTACTTAATTTAGTTGTTACTAATGGTAATAATGGTAGCGATTCATTAGGTCAAAGTTACAATCAAGATAATATTAAATTTTATAAACTAGGCTTGGACGCTCAGATAGAATTAAATACAAACATTAAAAAACTACAGTTAGGATGCGGGGGGGATAACGGTACTGGAAATTGTGATATAGATATTGATCATTTAAGCTTAAGTGGTATATCAGATACAAGTAATGGGCGTGTAAATTCATCTGCCTTAATTAAAAACCCGTTTATAGAGTTTGCTATAAAAAATCCGTTGAATTCTGCAAATCGTGAAGTTCAAGGGTTTCGTGTTAGTGCTGAAGCGATAGAGGGATTATTAACTTTCGGTAAAGAGAATAGTGGAACTAAAAATGGTATTAATGCATTTAGTGGTTACATGGTAACAAAAGAAACTACAGGAACTGTTAAAACAGGTGCTGTAACCTCAGGATTAACACAGTCAGCCTTAAATAAAGTAATTACAGGACAAGCAAAAAGTTCATCAGGGGCTATTCGTGTTCCTTTTGAATCAAATGATTATGACATTAAGTTAAGTGCAGCTACAGGTTCTTTGCTTTTACCATCGCAAGTAATCAGTGGTAAACGGATTACTACAGCCGAACTAAAAGGTACGGCAAATGTAAGTGGTATTAATTTATCAGGTACTATAGATGCTACAGCTACACTTATAGGTTTTATTCCTATTGGAATTTCTGGCGATTTGTCAGGAGTTATTAATAACCTAGGGGTAAACGTAAGTGTTAGTGAAAATTTGGGGTATTTTCACAAGGTAAATTTAAATGGTACAGCAGCATCCTTGTCTTTACAAACACAAAATTTAGTTTGGCCCGGTGCAAAGTCTACAGCTTCCAAGGGCTGGTGGTTAGAACTTTCTAATCCTATTGATATTGGAGATGTATCACCGAAAAATGACGTTATAATTACCAAGGATGTAGTTGCTGCTACTCTAGATCAAGTTAGTGCTTATTTGTCTAAAAATGAAAATGCAGTTGATTGCGGCTTCTTAACTACGTCATGTTTACTAGCCGGAAAAATTAATACAGGTACTGTGAATTTAACAGGTAAATATGTGCCTATGGCATTAAATAATCTAGTCTTAACTAATCAAGGTTTTGCATCTAATTGTTACGGTGGCCTTAAATTCTGCTAATAAAAAATCCCGCATTGAGCGGGATTTTTTATGGAAACCTATTTAGCAAGTTTTGCCAGTAATTCATCTTTGTTGATGTTAACTGATTCTGTATCAGTACGGCCTTTATATTCAAAAGTACCTGCATCCAAGCCTTTTTCACCAATCATAATTCGATGTGGAATACCAGTTAGCTCCAGGTCAGAGAACTTAACGCCTGGGCGCTCATTACGGTCATCTAGCAGTACATCAAAACCTTGAACCTGTAGTTCGATGTACAGTGCTTCAGCGGCTTCCAGAGTACGGGGCGACTTATGGGCATTCATTGGTACAATCGCTACTTCAAAAGGAGCAATGGCAGCAGGCCAAATGATACCTTTTTCATCATAGTTTTGTTCAATTGCTGAAGCAATTACACGAGTTACCCCAATACCATAACAACCCATAGTAACGGTAAGTGGCTTGCCATCTTCTCCCAAAACTTTACAGCCTAGCGCTTCAGAATATTTTTTACCAAGCTGGAAAATATGTCCGACTTCAATACCACGCTTAATTTGTAAACTACCTTTGCCATCTGGAGATGGATCACCCTCTACCACATTACGCAAATCATAAACTTCAGTAAATGATGCATCACGTTCCCAGTTCACTCCAGTTGCATGTTTGTCAGCTTCATTCGCTCCAGCAACAAAATCTGAAAGTACTGAAGCAGCACGGTCAACAATTACGGTAAGCCCTTTCTCGACCAGCCCTTGGGGACCAATGAAGCCGGCAGTCAAGCCCAGTGCGGCAATTTGTTCTTCAGTCGCGAAAGTGAGCGGTGCAGCAATCAGTGGATGCTTCTCTGCTTTAATTTCATTAAGCTCATGGTCACCACGCAAAAATAATGCAATTACAGGTGAGTGACCTTTTTCATCGGGGATACCCTGCACGAGGAGTGCCTTAACAGAATGGGCAGGATCAGTGTTCAAGAAAGTTGAAACATCTGCAATGGTTTTTTGATTTGGCGTGTCTACAATTTCGAATGCTTGAGTAGGCGCTGCACGTTCTCCCACTAAAATAGCCTCTGCCATTTCAATATTGGCTGCATAATCTGACTCTGTCGAGAAAGCAATATCATCTTCACCACTTGAAGCGAGTACATGAAACTCATGTGAACCTGAGCCACCAATAGAACCTGTATCTGCTTGTACCGGACGGAAATCGAGTCCTAATCGACTGAAGATCCGGCAGTAAGTTTCATACATCACATCATAGGTTTCTTGTAGGGATGCCTGGTCAACATGAAAAGAATAGGCATCTTTCATGATAAATTCACGTGAGCGCATAACGCCAAAGCGCGGTCGAACTTCGTCACGAAACTTGGTCTGAATCTGGTAAAAATTGATTGGCAACTGCTTGTAGCTTTTAAGCTCATTACGCGCCAGGTCAGTGATTACTTCTTCATGAGTCGGACCGAGTACAAACGGGTTAGTATGACGGTCATTGAAGCGAAGTAATTCCGGACCATATTGTACATAACGGCCAGATTCTTCCCAGAGACTGGCAGGCTGGGGCACAGGCATAAAGGTTTCCAAAGCACCAGCCCTGTTCATTTCTTCACGTACGATCGCCTCTACTTTATTCAGCACACGTACGCCCATCGGCAACCAGGTATACAGCCCTGAAGCCAATTTACGAATCATCCCCGCTCTTAACATGAGCTGATGCGAAATAACTTCTGCATCATTTGGGGTTTCTCTTAACGTTGCAAATAGAAAGCGGCTTGCGCGCATGAAAACAGTCCTAAAAGTGAGCATTGTGAAAATAAGATTATACGACAAAAAATGAGATGAATATTTCATCTCATTTTTTTCATGGCCTGATTATGACATTAATTTACGGAATTGACGTATCATCAGGTTCTTTAGATCATCCAGATAAGTAAAAATGACTGGAACCACGACCAGTGTCAACAACGTAGAGGTAATCACGCCACCAATTACAGCATGAGCCATGGGCGAACTCTGTTCACCACTTTCACCTAAGCCCAGTGCCAGCGGTACCATCCCCATGACCATAGCGCTAGTTGTCATCAGAATGGGTCTCAAGCGTGTTGTACCCGCAGCAATAATGGCATCGTAGCGGTCCATTCCACTTTCAATTCCTTTTTTAATAAAATCAATCAGCAAAATGGCATTTTTGGTCACCAGACCCATTAACATGATGATACCGATAATCGAGAACAGGTTCATGGTCGAGTTAAATAGATAGAGGGCCAAGAATCCCCCAATCAGTGAAAGGGGGAGAGAAGCCATAATAGCAGCCGGATGAATAAAGCTATTAAACTGTGAACCTAAAACAATATAGATAAATACAATGGATAAGGTAATTGCAGTGATTGCATATCCTAAAGATTCAGCCATATCTGCATTAGCGCCTTCTGTGTCGAAACTATAGCCGGGCGGCAGTTTGAACTGGGCTTGCATGGCATCAATATCCCGGCCAATATCGCCAGCAGGGCGGCCTGAAGTATTCGCTTCAATCAGCACTTCACGGGACAGTTCACGGCGGTTAATCTGGGACGCACCTGAAGTTTCCTTGAAGCTTGCGACCGTTGCTAGCGGAACTAGAATATTCTGGTTGTTATTATCCAGTTTTTCTGAAGTAATATACATATTCTGGATATCACTTGGCAGAGTGCGCGCATTTTCACTCAAGCGTAAATTAACGTCATAATTCTCACCACGTTCATCTTCCCAGGTTGTGACGTTATCACCTGCAATTAGTGGACGTACGACATTTGCAATCTGGTTCACTGATAGTCCTAAATCACTCGCCAAGACACGATTAATACTGACAGAGAGTGTGGGTTTTGGCTCTTTAAGAGAAGTTTCAAGATCAACTACACCATTAATTTTTTTCATTTCTGCCATAAAACGGTCGGATATTTTCTGGAGTTCATCCAGATCGGGTCCTTTGATTGAAATCTGGATAGGTTTACGTCCACCAGAAACGACCTCATCTGCCGATGCCACTGAAGTAATAGTAATACCACCGACCTGTTGTAACCGGTTACGCAGGTCATTGTTCAGATCATTTAAGGTTTGTTCACGTTCGTGTCTTGGCGTAACAGTCACCCGGATGCTGCCGTGATTTTTCCCGCGGTCAGTCATACCGTTAATTACGCCATATGTGGTCTGTACTTCCGGGTGCTGCCGAATAATATTTTCGACCTGTTGCAGTTTTGCCTGGGTATATTGCAAAGAGGCATCAACCGGAGTTTCAAACTTTACCCGGATAGAACCTTTGTCAGGTGTAGGTACAAATTCAGTACCGATCAGTTTTGACAAGGCAAACGCCCCAAATAAAGAAAGTACAGCAATCAATACTGTTAACAGGCGAAAGCGTAAGGCTAACCTGAGCAACTTTTCATAAACTGCTGTCAGGTCATCCAGCTTTTTAGAAGTCCATGTAAAAAAACGAGTTAAAGCATTCTGTTTTTTAGGCCTGTCTTTGCGTTCAGCCCAGTGTGCAGAGAGCATCGGGTCAAGAGTAAAGCTGACAAACATGGAGATCAGGACAGCGGTACTAACAGTAACGCCAAACTGATAGAAGAAACGGCCAATAATGCCGCCCATGAAAGCAACAGGCAAAAATACAGCCACAATGGTAAGGGTAGTTGCCAGCACTGCCAGTCCAATTTCTTTGGTACCATCAAGTGCTGCGGTCACATGATCTTTACCCATATCACTATGCCGGACAATATTTTCCCGAACTACAATCGCATCATCAATTAGTAAGCCGATACTTAAAGAGAGTGCCAGTAGAGTCATCATATTGATAGTAAAACCAAATGCCCAGATAAAGGTTAGTGTTCCAAGCAAGGCAATCGGTAGAGTTAAACCGGTAATGACAGTAGAGCGGAAAGAACCTAAAAACAACAGTACAATAATAATTGCCAGTACCGCCCCCTCTACAATGGTGCGGGCAACGTCCTTAATGGTGGATTGAATTGATTCTGAGTTATCAACTACTACTTTTAGCGTAGTACCTGCCGGTAACTGTTGCTCGATCCGGTCAATGACTTGATAGGCATTTTTGACCACATCTACAATATTGGCGTCCGCACTACGTAAAATATCAATGGCAACTGCTGACTTGCCATTTAAATAGGCCGCGGTTTCCATTTCAGCCTGAGAGTCGGTAATCGTGGCAACCTGTTTTAGGTAAACTGGAGTACCTTGTTTATTGGCTATAATAAGCTCGCCGAACTGATACGGATTGAGAACCTTGGCCTGAATTTCAACCACCAGTTCCGAGTCAGGTTGCTGCAACGCTCCACCCGGAATCTGTACATTTTCATTTTTTAAAGTATTAATTACTTGGTCAATACCGACTCCAAAGCTTCGGAGCTTTTTGGGATCGACTGTAATGCGGATTTGTCGCTGTGCATCGCCGAGCAGATTAACGTTACCGACTCCTTCTACAGTCCTTAACTGCGGTAAAATTCGCTGATCCAGATAAGAGCTCAGGTCTTTTAATGACATATTGTTAGATTCGAATACCAGCGACATGATGGCACTTGAGGTCGGATCATACCGCTCTACTATCGGATCTTCAATTTCATCCCTGAACTGTGCTGTTACTGATGCAATTTTATCGCGAACGTCTTGTGCAGCTACAGAGGAGGAAATATCCAGGTCAAATTCTGCCACAATGGTAGAGAGCCCTTCGCTTGAGGTCGAGGTAAGCTTTTTCAGGCCTGAAATGGTGTTAATCTGATCTTCCATTTTTTTTGTAATTTCAGACTCAACCGTTTCCGGGGATGCGCCTGGGTAACTGGTATACACCACTACAAAGGGAAAATCTACGTCGGGATATTCTTCTACACCCATTCGCTGCCATGAGGCCAGTCCCAGCACCATCAAACATAACATCATCATGATGGTAAAGACCGGGTACTTCACACTGATCCGCGTAAACCACATATGTCTAGATCCTTATGATGCAGGCTTGCTGATACTGACCGGCTGGTTAACCTGATCATTGGAAAACTGGACCCGGCTGATCACATCCGTATTTTGCAGTCCCTTTACCACAGCCGTATTATTGCTGAAGTCTTGACGCAGGAGAGTAAGGGGAACCTTGGTAATACGATTATTGCGGATAGCCCAGACATATGGGCTCTGGTCTATGCTCTGAATCACATCTAGAGGTATAAGCTGACCCTGAAGCTGGTCACTGCTAATGATATAACCTTCAACAAAAGCACCAATACTTAGGGACTGAATGGCTTCATTTGGTCGTGCAAAGAACTCAATCTGGCGGCTGACCTGATTAGCAATTGGTGAAATCCGGCTTAAGGTTGCAGTGAGCTGCGCCGGGTTACCCTGAATCTGGTATTCGATTTTCTGGCCGACTTTCAAGGCCTGCTGCTGATCAGCTGGTAAGGATGCCTGTATTTCCAGCTGGCTAGGATCAACAATTTCAAATAAGGTCTGACCGGCGCTCACTGTCTGGCCCGGCTCCACTTGGCGTGCAGTAATTACACCTGAAATCGGACTGCGTAAAATACCGTCCCGGTCAGCTTTTTGTGCAATATCTACATTCGCTTGTTGAGCTCTGACGTTTTCCTGCTGACTTCTATAATCAACCTGGGCTTCTTCATACTCTACCTTGGAGATAAATCCTTGATTAAACAGGCGACGTTTACGTTCTACCATTAAACGACTCTGTTCAGCCTGAGCACGGGTAGAGGCTAAATTAGCTTGTGCTTGAGCCAGTCTGGCAGCATTATCCTGATTATTAAGCTGCACTAGCACTTGGCCTTTATGAACAGACTGACCTACGGATGCATTCACTTGAGTGGCAGTTGCTGTAATTTGTGCCTGAATTGAGCTTTGATTTACAGCTTTAATTGTTCCGGTAAAAGCCGTTCTATTAAATAAAGTACCACTTTTAACCGGAATCAGATCTTGAGGAATCAGTTCAATTTTAGTGGTTTCGGTCGGTGTTACAACAGGTTCTGACCTGTCACAGGCTATTAAAGCCAGACAGAGACATAACAGGCTTATTCTGGGAATAAGGTCAAGAGTAGGCAGAGTCAATATACGCGTTGCTACTCGCATGCATATTCATCCTTATGTTCAGCATAATGCTTTTAAATTATTTTTCTCTAAAAAGCTTACATTATTCAATGGCTTTTAAACGTGAGATAATTCTGTCGTATTGAGCTTGGGTATTGCGATAGTTCGTTTGTAAAGAAGTAATATTATTTTTAATGAGAACAATATTCTGATAATTGCTGTTCAGACTATTTTTCAAGACAGCAGGTACAGGTTGGCCTTTCCTTAAATAATCCATTTCCTGCCGTTTAAAATAGATCCGGTCACTCTGTAATTGTCGAAGCTGGTCTTGCTGAAAACCAAGCTGTTTTTTGAGGTTAGCTAAATGTTCATCACGTTTAGCCTGAGCTACCCGGCTGTTGGTATATGCTCTTTTAAGTTTTAGGTCCTGTTCACGCTCTCGGGCCTGAACAGCGCGCTGTGGAGCCTGCCTTATGTCTTTATCTACATTGTAGGGCCGACTGCGTTGAATAACTTGCATATTCTGATCTAGTGCTTCATATCCATAACGAATATGGGCCGGTGTCACCGAGGTACTAATATTGGCAATACCATTGTTATCATAATAACGGTACCACACCGCTTTAGGTGTTTCAGTGACATTTGCAATTACTGGAATAGACAGGCAGCTCAGGCTGCAAACCATCAAAAACTCACGGGTTATATTTTTCGTTCGTATCCAGCAACTTTTAGCTATAGCATGTAACACCATAAAATTCCCCAACACACTGGACCGAAACACTTATCTTTCAGTAATAAAATTGTTATATTAGAGCTGATTTTTGCAGTTAAAAATACGGTATAGGCAAAAAAAAACCAGTTTCTGATAAAAACATAAATTATCTTATTGATTTAAATGACACCCTGTAAAGCTATACTTAAAATGTTCATTGGAAATACAAGTAAATTTATGTTAAAAAAGTTGAATAACTGTAAAAATTAATCCGTCAAATATTATGTTGAATAAGCGGGAAGGCCGATTAGATGGAAGACAAATTTCAAAACCTTAAGGTTATGGTAATCGATGATTCAAAAACTATTCGCCGTACAGCAGAAACTTTGCTGCAACGTGAGGGCTGTGAGGTAATTACCGCAGTTGATGGTTTTGAAGCATTATCCAAGATTGCCGAAGCCAATCCTGATATTGTCTTTGTCGATATCATGATGCCGCGTCTAGATGGTTACCAGACCTGTGCACTGATTAAAAACTCACAAAATTACCAGAATATACCGGTCATTATGCTGTCTAGTAAAGATGGGCTATTTGATCAGGCTAAAGGTCGTGTCGTGGGTTCGGATGAATATCTGACCAAACCGTTTAGTAAAGACGAATTGCTCAATGCAATACGTAATCATGTCAGTGTCTAGAAAAAGAACTTGGGGAAGAAAATGGCTCGTATCTTGATTGTTGATGACTCACCTACCGAAACTTTCCGTTTTAAAGAGATCTTGACCAAGCATGGTTATGAGGTTCTTGAAGCGACTAATGGCGCAGATGGGGTAACTATTGCCCAGGCAGAATTACCGGACCTGGTATTGATGGATGTGGTGATGCCGGGTGTTAACGGTTTTCAGGCAACTCGTCAGATTGCTCGTGGTGAAACAACTAAAGATATCCCGGTGGTCATTGTCAGTACAAAAGACCAGGCAACTGACCGGGTTTGGGGCAAGCGTCAAGGCGCCCGTGACTATCTAACCAAACCTGTTGATGAAAATAAACTAATCGAAGTAATCCAACAATACCTCAACGCAGGATAGTGCTATGGCAGCAAATGGATTTATCGAATTACTTCGGCTGGCAAAGCGTGGCAACCGTAGCTATGCTGCCAGCAATAATGAAGTAAACCGGTGGTCAGGTATTGCTTTTGAAATGCTGGGGCAATATTTTGTTGCTCCACTTGGGGAAGTTTCTGAGGTTATTTATCCTCCAAAGTATACCGCGGTCCCTAATACTCAGCCTTGGGTCCGTGGACTGGCTAATATTCGGGGAAGACTACTTTGTGTGGCTGACTTGGCACAGTTTATATCTGGACAACGCAGCAATTTCTCACCTACTCAAAAAGTACTCTGCATTAGTCATAATGAACAATATGTGGGTGTGGTGGTCGATCGGGTTTTGGGGATTCAGCATTTTAACAAACAAAGTTTTTTTTCAAAGAATGACGGGCTGGAGGATCAGTTAAATCCATATTGTCAGGGTTATTTTTATCAGCATAACCAGCATTGGCATGTGTTTTTATTCAGCCGTTTATTGAAAGACTCACAGTACATGAACGCATCTACAAAATTTATAAACTAATTTGACGCGCCTACTCAATAAAAGCGTTTTCAGGGGAGAGGCTGTATGGGCTTTAAACTCAAAAAGAAAAATACGGGAGAAAGCGGTGCTGCTCACAGCAGTAATGCGTTTTTAACCAAAATACAAACACAAGTCGAAGACTTTGCACGGTTATTTGGAGATAGTTCCAAATCTAAACCGTTTATTTATGGGGCAGCATTATCTTTAATTCTATCCGTTATTCTTTTACTGTTTTTATTCTATAGCGTACCTCGTCATAATGAGTTAACTCGTAGTTTGGGTGAATTGCGTCTACTGTCGCAAACTATTTCCCGTCAAGCAACCGAGGCGACTGCTTCTGGAACGCCTGAGTCCATTAAAACCCTGTCACAGTCACAGGCGCGCTTTGCTGAAAACCTAGAAACTGTACAGGATATTCATGGCTCAACTGATGCCGAGGTTCGGCAGGTTGAACAGACTTGGAATGCGGTATCTCGAAATATTGACCAGATTACCAGCCAGCAAAAAATTATTAACAAACTCTACGATACCAATATTGCTATTTCTGAAACCATTCCAGGTATTCAGGCAGAATATAACCTGCTAGTCGACCAGATGGCACGACAAAATATGAGTAGTAGCCAGGTAGTTATTGCTAAAAACCAGGTATTTATCGCGGAACGTATCTTGCGTTCGATCAGTTCCGTACTTGTGGGTAATGATAGCTCACGTGAATCTGCAGACGACTTCAATGCTGATACTGAAACTTTCGGTACTTATCTCAATGCACAGCTGAACGGCAGTAGTGAGCTAGGTGTAGAGCGTATTAATGACCCTGCATTACGTGAATCTCTAACCAATATTCAAGATGAGTATAATGCGGTCTTAAAATCTGCTGCAGCGACAGTTCTAAATAACTCCAACCAGATTGTTCAGGTCCGTCAGGCATCAGCACAAATTTTCTCTCAATCTGACGAACTGCTGGCAGCTCTAAACAAACTGACTGAGTCGGCAAGCAGTAACTGGGCAGAAGTGGCGCTTGCAATTCTGCTGCTGGCGTCAATTGCTGCCTTGATCTTCTCTGTAATTAAACTTCTGGCACTACGGGGGGCAACGGATAAACAGCGTGTGACCCGCCTACAGGACGAATACGACCGTAACCAAAATGCAATTTTACGTTTGCTGGATGAAATTGCAGATCTTGCAGATGGTGACTTGCGTTCTTATGCAACCGTATCTGAAGACTTTACTGGTGCGATTGCGGATTCGATTAACTTTGCGATCGACCAGCTACGTGATCTGGTATCACGTATCAATGAAACCTCGCAAGAAGTATCACGTTATACCCAAAATACGCAGAATATTACTAACCAGCTGGCTGAGGCTTCAGAACATCAGGCTCAGGAAATTGCCGGCGCTTCCAGTGCAATCAGTGAAATGGCAACCTCAATTGACCAGGTATCTGCCAATGCTTCTGAATCTGCCGAGGTTGCACAGCGCTCAGTACAGATTGCTTCTAATGGTGCAGACGTTGTAAACCGCTCTATTGAAGGGATGGATACCATCCGTGAACAGATTCAGGAAACATCAAAGCGTATTAAGCGTCTGGGTGAGTCTTCTCAGGAAATTGGTAATATCGTTTCCCTCATCAATGATATTGCAGACCAGACAAATATTCTGGCATTGAATGCGGCTATTCAGGCATCGATGGCTGGTGAAGCAGGCCGTGGCTTTGCTGTGGTTGCCGATGAAGTACAGCGTCTTGCAGAGCGCTCAACCTCTGCAACGAAACAGATCGAGACACTGGTAAAAACCATTCAGGCCGATACCAATGAAGCAGTAATCTCGATGGAGCAGACCACAGCCGAGGTAGTACGCGGTGCCAATCTGGCAAAAGATGCGGGTATTGCACTGGATGAAATTCAGAAAGTATCAGGCGATCTGGCAAAACTGATTGCGAGCATTTCTGATGCTGCAAAGTTACAGGCTGCTTCAGCAGGTCATATTTCCAGTACCATGAGTATCGTACAGGAAATTACCTCGCAGACCACCAGCGCTACTTTCGATACTGCACGTTCAGTATCAGAGCTGGCCAGTATGGCAGAGTCACTACGTGAATCTGTAACTGACTTTAAACTGCCTGAATAACCTCAATAAAAATAGAAAACCAGACAGCAGTCCCTGAAGCAGGCTGCTGTCACAGGCACTAAGCGCATCGACAAGATGAATTCGTGTTCGAAAGTAACGTCTTGCATGATGGTTACAAAATAGTTTTCTGCCGGTCTTGGTAGAAGAAACGAAGAAGTTTTAGCTATGAAACAAATACTAAAAGACCTGATTGGAACAACGACTCTTCCTGAAGATAGCTATCTTGACCAAGATGCAGAGATTCTTGAAATTTTTGTTGAAGAACTAGAAGAAATCTTTACTGATTTGGATGTTTTGATCCAGCAGTGGATACAGCAGCCTGAGCAGCAGGACAAGCTGACCAGTATTCGCCGTTATTTTCATACCTTAAAAGGCTCCGGCCGGATGGTAGGAGCTAAAAGTTCCGGTGAGTTAGCTTGGACGGTTGAAGATCTCTTGAATCGAATAATTGCTAAAACACAGGCTTTTACCCCGGCGATCAGTCGTTATGTAGAATTAGTCTTTAAGATTTACAAATACAAGTTATTTTATAACTTTCAAAATAGTCAGCCTCATGCGATTGATTTGCGTCCCCTCGTATTGATCGGGCAACAACTGCAACAGCAGGGCAGTCTTGAACCGGCACTTGAGGAATTACTGGAGCTTAGCTGGACCTTATGTTCGTCTGAAACAGTCACCGGGCTTGAGCTGGTGGAACATACAGCAGAGACTCTACCACCACTAGGTGTAGAGAAGCTTGAAATTCACGAGGAATTTGATTCATTAACTGCCGAGACACTGGCGATCTTTCTTGAAGAGTCGGAAGAACATCTGGCAACTATTGATGAGTTCTTGAATAATAATGAACAGGGCAGTAATTATAATGCTCTGATCCGCGCTTTACATACTTTGCGTGGCAGCTCGGCCATGGCTCAGGTAGAACACATATTTGAAGCAAGTAGTAAAGTTGAAAACCTGTTTAAAACCATGCTGCAAGATGAGCTGGTATCTACTTCAAATGAAACCGCTTTACTTACTCATTATGCTGAATTTGTAAGGGATTATCTCTACATTCTAAAACAGGAATGTAATATAGAACAGTTGGAACAGGTTTATCAGACCTTTAATCATGCTTGGGAAAACTACGGATTTCATCAAGAACCTGTGGATGATCTCGTGAACCCCCAAGGTCTGGTTTCACGGCTCCTCGAGCTTGAAATCAACCAGTTGCTAGATGCCGAGTTTGAGTTTGATCAGCGGGTCCGTACCGAATATCCAGAATATTTACAGCTTTTGGTACAGCAGGCACAGGAGCTGGTTGAACATACACGAAACCGTGCCTCCCAAGGTGTATATGATTTTACGTTAGAACTACTTCAGAGCTATCAGCAGCTCTTGGCAAAGCCGCAGCTATTAAATCTTGATTATGCATATGAACTGTATACTCAAGCTCATCAGCAGCTGATTTATCTGTTTGATACGCTTGCAGCGGGACAGCGTGTCAGCCTGAGCCCGGCTCATCAAAGTCTGCTTGAAGAATTATCTGCATTTGTACAGCAAGAAATAGAACAGGTAGAAGAGTTGTCCACTGTTACTGAGCCTTTTAAAGCTCCGGTTGACGTAGCAGTTTTGGAACATACTTTCAACTTGGGAGAGCTTTCAGCACGTATAGCGGCTGATAAAGCGCTGATGCATTCTGAACATAGTAATCAGGTTACTGATGCTGATCTGCGCGATATCTTCTTGGAAGAGGCCGAAGAATTACTGGCTGGTATGGATAGTGACCTGAACAGTTGGACAAAAGAATCAGGCCAAGTTACTGCTCTGAACAATCTGATGCGTTATTTGCATACCTTAAAAGGTGGTGCAAACATGGTGCAGGCCACCCATATGGGATTAATTGCACATGAGCTGGAAAGCATTTATCAGAGAATTATTAACGGGCAGGTTCAGGTCTCTACTGTATTGATGAGTATTATCCGGCTGGTACAGGATGAGCTGGCAGAACGCATCCAGATACTACGTGAACAGCAGATTGACTACCCGGCGCCAGCAACTATTGAAATCCTCAAAAATATTGAGTCGATTAGCACTGGTGTATTAGTGACTACGGCTGAGCCAAAAGTAGCAGAAGAGAAGCTGTCCGAGTCGAGTCAAAATATTGAATTAGATATAACTGATTGTACACTTACGGATGCGGAAATCGCTGAGCATTCCGAAGAGTTACAAACAGATGAACAAGTAAGGTCAATTGTTGAAGAGGTTTTTCTCGAGGAAGCCGAAGAGCTGTTACAGACCGCTCATAAATTGCTAGATCAATGGGTAGAAGAGCGCAGTAACCGGAGTCTATTGCTACAGCTGCAACGGAATGCTCATAGTCTTAAGGGCGGCGCACGGATGGCCGAGCTTGAGCCGGTAGCCGTGATTGCTTATGCGCTGGAAAATACTTTTGAACAATTTGGTCTGCACAATCTTACCACCAGTGTTTATGACCCGCTTTTACATACTGCTTTACGCTGGTTGGAAAATGCTATCTTCAAAGAGCAGTATGAAAACTTTGACAGTTTGAAGCACAGCTTGGACTCGATCCAGTTTACTGAAATTCCTGCTCAGCTCATCAATCAGATTCCTGCAGATAATACCGTAGCTGATGGCAGTCTGTTTGAATTCGTGCATGGTGATGGTACTGAACCGCCTTCCATGATGGGTGAATGGGACAATACAGAGCGGGCTGAGAATAATGAAATGATCCGGATTTCAGCCGATCTGGTTGAGAAAATGATTGACCTTGCAGGTGAAAACTCCATCAACCGTTCCCGTATTGAAATGGATGTGGGACAGGTCGGCTCTATTCTTTCCGACATGGAGCTGGCTATTCAGCGACTGGCTGACCAGTTACGCCGTATGGAGGGTGAGCTTGAGAGTCAGATTATTGCCAAGCATGGTACGGAGAATTCACGTTACAGCGATTTTGATCCTTTAGAAATGGATCAGTATTCTTCACTAAATCAGTTATCCAAATCACTGGCTGAGTCAGCATCTGACTTACTTGACTTTAAAACCACATTATCTGAAAAAATACGTGATACTGAAGGTCTGCTATTACAGCAGTCAAGGATTCAGGCAGAGATTCAGGAAAACCTGATGCGGACCCGTCTGGTACCCTTTTCTCGATTATTACCGCGTTTACAGCGCATAGCACGGCAGACCTCTTCAGCACTAAACCGTCCTGCAGAACTCGTTGTTCAAAACACTGAAGGAGAGCTGGACCGCAATATTTTAGAGCGACTGGTCACCCCGCTTGAACATATGCTGCGAAATGCAATTGATCATGGTATTGAAACCATTGAGCAGCGTCTCAAGCAAGGGAAACCTGAAAGTGGCCGTATTGAGCTGAATATTAATCGCCAAGGTACAGATGTCATCATTACTTTTACAGATGATGGCCAAGGTATTAATCTTGAAAAGCTGAAAAATAAAGCACTAGAGCGAGGTCTGATTGGAGCGGAACAAAAACTGGAAGCTGAAGAGCTGGCCCAGTTGATCTTTCATCCAGGTTTAAGCACTGCAGTAGAAATTACCCAGATTTCTGGTCGTGGTGTAGGGCTGGATGTGGTACAGAGCAGTATCAAGGCGATGGGTGGTCATGTGACGGTCGAGTCTGTACAGGGGCAGGGTACAACATTTACGATTCGTGTACCAACTACAGTAGCAATCAGTGATGCCCTGATGGTTAAAGCAGGTGACCAGCAATACGCTGTACCATTGGCGCAGATTGAACGTATTGTGCGTATCTCTCCTTCTATGCTGGAAGACTATTTTGCTGGCAAAGAAGATACTTTCCGTATCGACAATATGTATTATAAGCTACGTTATCTTTCAGAGTTTGTAGCAAATCAGTCTCTGCCTCGTCTTACCGGTATAGCCCACTCTCTGCCGGTACTGCTGATTAAAGGGAGCAGTGGCCAGACAGTAGCGTTACTAGTTGACCAGCTGGTCGGATCTCGTGCACAAATTGTGGTGAAACCAGTGGGTCAACAGCTGGCTAGCGTAGGTGCAGTAGCTGGTGCAACAATTTTGGGTGATGGACAGGTTTGTCTCATTCTGGATGGGCAGTATATTGCTCGTCAGGTACAGTCTTCATTACGTGTCAAGGAAGTAAAAGAATCTCGTGAGTTGCATCGCTTTAATGATGAACGACGTCTGATTATGATCGTTGATGACTCAGTCACTGTACGCAAAGTCACCAGCCGATTGCTTGAGCGTCAAGGTTATGATGTAGTGACCGCTAAAGATGGTGTTGAAGCGATTGAACAGCTGGAAAGTATTAAGCCTGATTTAATGCTGCTCGATATTGAAATGCCGCGTATGGATGGTTTTGAAGTAACTAATCTGGTACGTCATCATGATGTACATCGTAATATGCCAATTATTATGATTACTTCACGTACAGGTGAGAAACATCGTGAGCGCGCTTTTGCACTCGGAGCAACGCAATATATGGGCAAACCTTTCCAGGAAGCAGACCTGTTGGCCAATATTGAAGCGTTACTTGAGGTTATGGTCTAACGCGGGAGAAAAAAGATGAGTCAAACCAAAGCGAATTCAACTCTGGCAAAGATTGATCAACAAGAGTTACAGCACCTGATTACAGTATCGACCGGTTTTATCGATGCTTATATTATTCAATGCTATGCTCAGGTACCGATGTTGCTACCCCAGAATATTGTATTGTCTGCTCTTGATAGTTCGATTAACGTCGATCATATTGATTGGCATGATTTTAAGCTTCCGGTCTATAAGGTAAATAGCCCTACGGCTAAAACAGCAGTTGCACTGGTAATAGAAGGAGAGCAGGTAGATCAGCGCTTTGCCTTGATCTGTGATGAAATGCCTCAGACTATCAGACTGCGGATTTCAGAGGTGGTCGATGAAGAACAGCCTTTTGATGATTCAAATATTTATCAGTATGTACGTATGGGAGACCAGATTTTTCAGGTTCCCAACCTGAACGAGATTCAAAACCAGTTAAGTCATAAGACATTCTAAAAATTCATTTGAAACAAAAGAGGAACCGACAGGGTTCCTTTTTTGTTTATCTTATATTCATCAGCTCAGGAGCTGTATCAGGATTTTTTCATAAATCTCTGCTAGCGGTTCCAGATCGTCTACATTTACGTGTTCATCAATTTGGTGGATACTGGCATTCAATACCCCAAGCTCCAGTACCTGTGCACCAGTTGGAGCAATAAAACGTCCATCTGAAGTACCACCGCTGGTTGAAAGCTTGGCTTCTACACCATTAACCTCATGTATCGCTTGTACAGCAGCGTTTACGAGCTCCCCCACGGGTGTCAGGAAAGGTAAGCCAGATAAGGTCCACTTAATATCAAAATCAACCTGATGACGCTGTAAAATAGCAATTACTCGTGCTTTAAGCTCATCCGCGGTCACTTCAGTAGAATAACGAAAATTAAATGTAACTGTCATTGTGCCAGGCACTACATTGGTTGCACCGGTACCAGCTTGGATATTGGAAATCTGGAAAGAGGTTGCTGGAAAATACTCATTCCCGCTGTCCCATACGGTCTCACATAGCTCTGCAAGCGCTGCAGAAGCTGTATGAATCGGGTTAATCGCCAGATGTGGATATGCTACATGTCCCTGTTTACCCTTAACAGTTAAAACACCATTTAGAGAGCCCCTACGACCATTCTTAATGATATCACCCAGCTGATGAGTACTAGACGGCTCGCCCACCAGACACCAGGTCATTTTCTCATTACGGGACTCAAGTGTTTCTACTACCTTTACGGTCCCATTTATTGAAGGACCTTCTTCATCAGAAGTAATTAAAAAAGCAATTGAGCCTTTATGATCAGGATACTTGGCAACAAAACGCTCTGAAGCGACTACCATCGCTGCCAGAGCTGTTTTCATATCGGCGCTACCACGACCATATAGCTTACCATCACGTATTTCAGGAATAAACGGATCAGAATTCCAGGCATCCAGGCTTCCAGTGGGCACCACATCAGTATGTCCTGCAAAACAGAAAACTGGGTCTTTAGTACCACGACGGGCCCATAAATTATCTACGTCTTCAAAGCGCATGTTTTCTATATGAAAACCAACCTTTGATAAACGTTCAGCCATAATATTCTGGCAGTTATGGTCTACAGGAGTAACTGAGGGTTGGCGCAAAAGTTGCAGGCTAAGGTCGAGAGTGTCTGATGATGAAGTCATACCGGAGAGTCAATGTCTTTAAAACTTGCCGATATAATAGGGGAATATGTAATTGAAAGGGAGTTTAATTAAAGCAAAGCTAGTCTGTATAAAATTAAGAAACCCTATCCGTAGATAAGGTTTTTTGAAAAACTGATAGCAAAATTAAAGTTTTTGTTTAGTATCTTCTGCAGTATTTGATACAGCACTTCCTGCACTAGAAACATCCTCGCCCAAGCCTTTTACTGTGTTACAACCAGTCAGTACAATTGCCAAAAACATTGAAGCAGCTAAAATTTTTTTCATCATCATCTCCAAGTTAGATTTATTTTGATGTTCACTCAGGCTAAAAAATCTGCTTACTAAATAACATTATGTTTTGATAGTAGAAACGTTATGAAATGTTTCAGAAAAAGATAAATGACTTATTTATATTGCATTTTTTAAACATTATTAGAGGTTTTGAGTAAGGGAGGTAGACGGTACATAAAGAACTGTGGAGATGCGTGATCAGAATAATATAAACCTTGAGTCCACCATAAAGCTCTGTTTGAACTTTGCACCTGATCCGGGCATAACCACTCCTGTCGCTGTAGACGATAGTAGTCTTGCTGGGGAATATAATCGGCCCATCCTCCAAATCTACGAGAGAAATTAATCCAGGTTGAAAAGGGCTCAGAAGAGTCAGGCCAGTTTTCTAAGGGGAAGTAAAGTTGTCCCTTGAGAATAGCGTAGCGCTCTTGAATGAGATGTCCTGATACCTCTTCAAACTGGAACTGTTTCTGTGTAAAGTGATTTAGTTTGCGTAATAAGGTATCACTACGGTTAAGACCAAACCACGATGCCAAAGAAGGTTCTCTTTCAGCCAGATAATATTTTAAAGCCACTTCCCAATGTTCTGTTTTTCCCGTTTCGGTATTTAGAATTAAAAAATCCAGCTCACCAATTGTTTTTGGTCCATCAATAATCTGGATGCTATGTCCAAGTAAACGATATGGATGATATGCATGATCAAGTAGCCAGAACCAGATCAGCATTTCAAAACGTAGTCCTAGGCGCGTACTTTTAAGCTGTCGAAGGAAGTGCTCAAGTGGTTCAGGTTGCTGGTCAAGCTGTTTTAAACGGGGCAAATAGGCTTGGAAATATTTTTGCCAGATATGGTTACTATGCAAATTAAAATGATGCTTAATTATGAGTTCTTGTGGCAGGCTTTTAAGAATATTCGGACTGGCTAGACTAAAAGCCAGCTGACGTATGGCAGGATGCTTAAATTGTAACCATGGTTCAAAATAAGCCTGCTGATCACCAAACATATACATAGTCCGCTCATAAATATCATAAGAAAACGCGCAGAATAAAAATATATTGCGCATATAAAACACTTTATACTAGCGCAATTGCGGGATTAGGAAAGAGATATGAGAACATTGTTTTGGCGAAGTCTGGTACTGATTTTTATTGTACTTGGACTGATAGGGGCAATTTTACCCGGTATGCCAACGACAGTGTTTTTAATACTTGCCGCATGGGCTGCGTCTAAAGGCTGGCCACAAATGGATAACTGGTTACTGAATCATCCAAAATATGGGCCAACGCTCAGGGCTTGGAGAGCTAATGGCACTGTTCCGCGTAAAGCAAAATGGTTGGCCAGTATCATGATGTTAATAAGCGGTATTATGATGCTGTTTACTAATGCACCACTGCTTGTCAAAATCTTTACAGATGGCATCATGCTGGTTGTGGCCATCTGGTTATGGATGCGTCCTGAGCCTCAAGATCGAACTTTACAGTCCATGGAAAAAAAAGTACCGGGAGAAATTGAGTAAAAAATGTCTAGCTATACCTTGGATCAGGCAGATCTGTTAATTGATCTGGCACAGCAGAAGCTTCATCTTCCTAAACTAAAAAAATGTTATGCCATTTCTTCTGGTAAAAATGGAGTAGGTGAGCAGGAAAATACAGGCCAGACTCCACGAGGTTGGCATCGTATAGAAAAAAAAAATTGGGGCGGAATATCCTAAAAACTCAGTGTTTATTGCACGTCAGTTCACTGATGAGATTTATAGTCCTGAACTGGCTGCTCAGTTCCCACAAAGAGACTGGATTCTAACACGCATACTCTGGTTACATGGGCTTGAGCCTGGTTTTAATCAGGGAGAAGGGCGAGATACCTTCCAGCGCTATATTTATATTCATGGTACACCAGATACTGAGCCGATGGGTATTCCGATGTCACATGGCTGTATTCGTATGCGTAATGAAGAAATCATTGAGCTTTTTGATTTAATCCCCGAGCAGGCTTTAGTTTTTCTCTCAGAAACACCGCTTGAATTGATTTAAACAATACATAAGTCACATTATGTTTATCAGATATAAATAAAAAATAGTCTGTATAAACACCTATAATTTTTTAGAGAAATGTTTAAATAAAATACAAAAAACATTGTTTTTCCTTTAATTTACCTATTTTTTAATCATTCGAAAGTATTTTTATGAAAACAGATAGAAAAGCGTTTGACACCAGATGAGGATTCTCTATAATGCACCTCACAAACGATGAAGACCTAAAGGGCGCTTAGCTCAGTTGGTAGAGCGTCTGCCTTACAAGCAGAATGTCGGCGGTTCGATCCCGTCAGCGCCCACCAAGCCTTTATGTTGTGATCTTTCGTGCAGCGGTAGTTCAGTTGGTTAGAATACCGGCCTGTCACGCCGGGGGTCGCGGGTTCGAGCCCCGTCCGCTGCGCCACTTAAGATTTCAGAGTTTGTACCACAATAGCGACATTGTGCAAATGCAGCGGTAGTTCAGTTGGTTAGAATACCGGCCTGTCACGCCGGGGGTCGCGGGTTCGAGCCCCGTCCGCTGCGCCACTTAAGATTTCAGAGTTTGTACCACAAT
Organism: Acinetobacter sp. 1294596; assembly: GCF_000582925.1. Taxonomy (NCBI): domain Bacteria; kingdom Pseudomonadati; phylum Pseudomonadota; class Gammaproteobacteria; order Moraxellales; family Moraxellaceae; genus Acinetobacter; species Acinetobacter sp. 1294596. The sequence continues at coordinate 71,121 of NZ_JFCC01000003.1, forward strand.
AGCGACATTGTGCAAATGCAGCGGTAGTTCAGTTGGTTAGAATACCGGCCTGTCACGCCGGGGGTCGCGGGTTCGAGCCCCGTCCGCTGCGCCATTTATGCAAATCCTATTGAGGGCGCTTAGCTCAGTTGGTAGAGCGTCTGCCTTACAAGCAGAATGTCGGCGGTTCGATCCCGTCAGCGCCCACCATAACTTAGTGACTTTTACATTATTTTAAATAATGTAATGTGATGCAGCGGTAGTTCAGTTGGTTAGAATACCGGCCTGTCACGCCGGGGGTCGCGGGTTCGAGCCCCGTCCGCTGCGCCATTTCATAAAATTTGGTATCCTAATTTCCTGAGATTAAGATATTAATCAGTGTATAAGCATAACTGCTTATGCTACTATCTCTAATAGCTATGCTATTTCTCAGGGCGCTTAGCTCAGTTGGTAGAGCGTCTGCCTTACAAGCAGAATGTCGGCGGTTCGATCCCGTCAGCGCCCACCATATATCCTATTCAGTTGCAAAACATTATTTGTTCCCCTAAGATTATCTAAAAATATTCTTAATATAACTAATAATTATGAAAAACCCTTATCAGCGTAAAACTGTATCAAAAAATCAGCAAAAACCTTATTCGGTGCTCGAGAACTATCAGCAATTTATTCAAAATATTATCGCGCAACGTATGATTATTGCGCTTTATCATGAAGGATGGGCACTCTGCGCAACGCCTTCAGGTCAGCAGGCATTTCCCGCCTGGCAAAGTAGAAGTCTGGCAAGATTGTTAATAAAAGATCAGTGGGAAAACTATAAGATTCATGAAATTACATTAAAAGATTTGATTGGAAAAGTTCTGCCTTATCTGAGGGTAAATGACACACATCTGTCTTTAGATCTGACACCAGAGGGACAAAATATTCTGGTTCGACCAGAAAAATTTTTACTTGATCTTAAAAACTATTTATATCAGCTGTATTTACAGCAACCCGAAGTATTTAGAGAAATGCAATTACCTGCTCCTCGAAGTATTCGTCTTCATTAAAAGTTTATTTTTCTAAATAAAAAATCCCGCAATAGCGGGATTTTTTATTCGATTATTTTTAAAGAATTTCAATTGCCACAGCTGTAGCCTCACCGCCACCAATACATAACGCAGCTATGCCTTTATGTCCACCTGTACGTTTCAGGGCATGAATAAGTGTCAGAATAATACGTGAGCCGGTAGAACCTACAGGATGACCAAGAGCACATGCACCGCCATGAATATTTACTTTTTCTGGATCAAGGCCAAACTCATCGATTGGGCACATGGTAACCATTGCGAATGCCTCATTAATTTCCCATAAATCGACATCAGCCGCGGTCCAGCCTGCCTTGTCTAGAACTTTTTTTACTGCACCTACCGGCGCAATGGTAAATTCAGAAGGGTGCTGGGAGTTTGAAGCGCTCGCAATAATCTTTGCTAAAGGTTGTAAACCACGTTGCTTAGCAGTTTCATCCGAGCAGAGAACAAGCGCAGATGCTCCGTCCGAAATTGAGCTGGCATTGGCTGCTGTAATTGTTCCATCTTTTGCAAAAGCCGGACGCAAAGACGGGATTTTATCAATATTGGCATTAAATGGCTGCTCATCCTGATCTACTACTGCCTCACCTTTACGGCTAGATACAGTTACAGGGACAATTTCATCTTTAAAATAACCTTCAGTAATTGCGGTTTGAGCACGTTTTAAAGAGCGGATGGCAAAATCATCCATTTGTTCACGTGTATAACCGCGCTTATTGGCCATATCCTGGGCAAAAGATCCCATCAGGCGTCCAGTTTCTGCATCTTCCAGGCCGTCAAGAAACATGTGGTCTTTGATTTCGCCATGACCCATGCGAAAACCTCCACGGGCTTTTGGCAGAAGGTAAGGCGCATTTGTCATGGACTCCATACCGCCTGCAACTACAATGTCTGCTGAACCGGCTTTGATCATATCTGCGGCCTGCATTACAGCTTTCATCCCTGACCCACAGAGTTTATTAATAGTAACAGCGCCTGTACTATCTGGAATGCCAGCCAAACGCATTGCCTGGCGAGCAGGACCCTGTTTTAAGCCTGCTGGAAGCACGCAGCCCATAATGACTTCTTCAACGTCATGTGCCTGCAGCCCAGCACGGGAAACTGCTTCTTTAATTACTGCTGCACCCAATTCTGGTGCAGTCTTTGTAGCGAGTGAACCTTGGAAACCACCCATCGCAGTACGCGCACCGTTAAGAATCACGATGTTTACCATTGTTCTAATCTCCACTATTTCATTATAAAAATAACTGATCTTGAGCAGTATATTTAGAAAAAATTAATGAATAAAGAATAAACACTAGTGAACATTAGACTGAACAGTTCTTAGCAAGTACTTGCTAACGATTCTACTCGTAAGTGGCCCATGGGACTAAGTACTAAACGTTTATTTAGGCTGGCAGATGAGCTGGCACAATAGAAAAAACTGCCATTCGAACCACGCGGTAGCCCGGTATCTGCTTTAAAAAACAAACGCGGTTTATTAAGAGCACCTCGCCAATCTAGTCGACCATACTCAAGATCAAGCATTACTTTAGACAGTATTTTTTCATCAGAATTAAGCTCCTTATCATTATTGGTATCTACAAAGATGAGTAAACCTTTATTCCATTGCTCATCTTCACACTGTTCTAGGTTTTGGCTTGAACAGATAACTATTTGATTACGATAAGTTAATGCATGATTTTTAGCTTGAATAATCTGCATGTTTAATAAGTGTGGAAGTGATTTGGCTTCCTGCTGTGCTCGGTACTCTTGGTAAGCAGGAATAGCAAAAGAAGCTAAAATTGCCACAATCGCTATACAAACTACGAGTTCCAGTAAAGAAACTCCATTGTTATTTTTCTTCATGGTTAAAAAATTACCTGTTTATTATAGTTTTTTGTTTTTTTAACAGTAAATTAGTGTGTAGTTATTGCATTCAAAACCAGAACAAATGATCATTAGCTTAGCTTTTGAATACTGTTAAAATAAACAGAAGCGAAAAAGATAAGCTATTCATTAGAATAAATTGAGTGAAAATTTACCGAATTACAACGGAAATTGTAAGTAATTTTGTCAATAATTTACTTGATTAAAATTATCAAGCACTTGGAAAAAAAACAAAGTGTTTGTATGATTCAAAGTGAGTAGCTTAAAAATAATACTGGGGTATATATAAGCTTATCTCAGGAGCCAAAAAGTTAATTTTAGGCTGAGCTTGAACAACAATGTTATCTCTGGAGGATAATCCATGAAATTGAGTCGTATTGCACTTGCTATGCTTGTTGCTGCTCCTCTTGCTGCTGCAAATGCTGGCGTAACTATTACCCCATTAATGCTTGGTTACACAATGTTTGATACCCAGCACAACAATGGCGGTAACGATGGCGACCTGACTGATAGCGTAGAACTTGATGATGACCTGTTTGTTGGTGCAGCACTTGGTGTTGAACTTACTCCATGGTTAGGTTTTGAAGCTGAATATAGCCAGATCAAAGGTGATACCAGCGTTGCAGGCAATGAATATAAAGGCGAAAATATCGCTGGTAACTTCTATGTTACTTCTGACCTGTTCACTAAAAACTATGACAGTAAAATCAAGCCTTATGCATTGTTAGGTGCTGGTCACTATAAATATGAGTTTGACACTGATGCTGGTCGTGCTGGTCGTGGCTTAGATGAAGAAGGTACTCTAGGTAACGCAGGTCTTGGTGCATTCTGGCGTATTAATGATGCCCTGTCTCTACGTACAGAAGCACGTGGTACTTACCATTTTGACGAGCAGTTCTGGAACTATACAGCTTTAGCTGGTCTGAACGTTGTTTTAGGTGGTCACCTGAAACCTGCTGCTCCTGTAGTAGAAGTTGTTCCTGTTGAGCCAACACCAATTGTTGAGCCACAACCACAAGAACTGACTGAAGATCTGAATATGGAACTTCGTGTGTTCTTTGATACTAACAAATCAAATATCAAAGATCAGTACAAGCCAGAAATCGCTAAAGTTGCTGAGAAGTTAGTAGAATATCCAAATGCTACTGCTCGCATCGATGGTCACACTGATAACACTGGTCCACGTGCTCTGAACGAACGTCTGTCACTGGCTCGTGCTAACTCTGTGAAATCTTCACTGGTGAATGAGTACAATATTGATCCATCTCGCTTGACTGCTCAAGGTTTTGCCTGGGATCAACCAATTGCTGACAACAGCACTAAAGAAGGTCGTGCTATGAACCGTCGTGTATTCGCGACAATTACTGGTAGCCGTACTGTTGTTGCTCAACCAGGTCAAGCTCAATAATCTGAGTTTAACTAAAAAAAGCAGTTCTTCGGAACTGCTTTTTTATACTAATTTTATTTTAATAAGCCATCTTTCAGTATCCATCTTTACCTTTAATTAATCACGGCCTATCTGTGATCAGTTCAAAATTTTTACCTTAATTTTTATTCTTAACTTATAGACTACTTATTTATCTGGATTTTTTAAGAAGAGCAGGCGGGATTAGTAGAATAATTTTTATTTTCTAATTTAGAAGGCAATAATTGCTTTTCATAGTTACATCTTATGTCATATGAAAATAACCAAGAGCGCTACAAGTATAAAGAAATATAGAAATAAAAATACCCAGCACAATCATATATAGAGTGAGCTGGGTATATTCATATTTAGAAAGAGGGTTAAGTTCTTGAGGGTAGGAACTAGTCAAGGTTTCCTGGTTTAACATCCATTTCTTTATAAGAAACTAACTTGGTTTTATGTTTAAGCTTATAACCAAACCAGATGACTAAAAACAAGGGAATACTGATATAGGTTGATAGCAGTCCAATCCAATCAATTTTTCCTCCTGTCACAGCTTCGTAATTTTGCCCAAGAATAATAATGGAACATAAAATAAATGCGAACCATGGAGCGAAAGGAAAGAATTTTGCTCGATAAGCCAGGTCTTCAAGCTTGTAGCCTTGCGCGATATAACCTTTACGGAAACGATAATGTGAGATCGCAATACCCAACCAGACAATGAAACCGCACATGCCCGACATATTCAGTAACCAGTTAAAAACTTCCTGCTCACCGACAAATGTTGTCAAGAAGCACAGCGCGGCAATCGCAGTGGTGGCGTATAACGCGTTCATTGGAACGCCACGTAAATCCAGCTTAGAAAATATTTTTGGCGCCCGGCCTTCACGTGCCATATCAAATAACATGCGAGTGGACGAATACATCCCCGAGTTACCCGCCGATAGAATGGCGGTCAAAATTACAGCATTCATCAGGCTGGCAGCAAAGGCAAAGCCGGCCTGTTCATAAAGTAAAGTAAAGGGTGAAAGTGCTATATCTTCACTGGCAGCTGCTTGTAGCAATCTTGGATCATCATAGCTCACTAACGTGCCAATGATAAAAATACATACGATATAAAACAGCAGGATACGCCAGAAAATCTGTTTAATAGCAAGCGGAATAGTGCGTTTTGGATCTTTGGATTCACCTGCAGCTACTCCGACCATCTCAGTGCCCTGAAATGAAAAACCAGCAATCATGGCTACACCGATCATTGCCTGTAAGCCACCAACGAATGGTGCTTCGCCTTTGGTCCAGTTGCTAAAAGTAATCATTCCCGGCGTTAACATGATTTTTATAATCATGGCGATACCAATAATGATAAAGGCAATAATGGCTACTACTTTGACCATGGAAAACCAGAATTCGCTTTCTCCAAATCCTTTAACGGTCAGTGCATTGATGCCGAAAATGATGGCCAGAAAGATTGCACTCCAGTAAAAACCAGGAATATCTGGAAACCAGAATTTCATAATGAACTGAACTGCCACCAGTTCAAATGCGACAGTAATAGCCCAGTTGTACCAGTAGTTCCAGCCCAAGGCAAAACCAAACCCATCTTCTACATATTTGCTGCCATAGGTAAAAAAAGCACCAGAGGTTGGATTATGGGTGGCCAGTTCACCAAGACTGGTCATCAGAAAATAGATCATGATACCGATTAGGCCATAAGCCAGCAGCGCACCACCAGGACCGGCATTGGCAATAGTTGATCCTGACGCAAGGAACAGTCCTGTGCCAATAGAACCACCGATCGCAATCATATTTAAGTGGCGAGCTCCCAGCTTGCGCTTGAGTTTCGCGGGCTGATTTATTTCGCTCATCGAGATTCCTTTATTACATTAACGCGCACAGGCATACAAAACTTTAAAGCCTTGTTGATCAGCCTTAAGAGTGCATTGACCAAAACGCTGTTCAATCAAATGGGGATAATTTAAAAAACGGTTTGCAACAATCCATAGCTCGCCACCATTCTTTAAATGCTGAGGCGCAGTCTTACAGAGTTCTTCGCTGGCCTCATAATGGGTATGAATACCCTGATGAAAAGGCGGATTACTGACAATTGCATCAAGCTCAAAAGGTGCATCTGCAATACTGCTCACAGGTTGCAGACGCAATTGGGATGCTGGAACCTGATTACGCTGAAAAGTAAGTTCTGTTGAGCGTAAAGCAAAAGCATCAACATCAAGAGCATATACAGTACTTGCCGGATTGGATTTTGCCAAATAGCAGGCAATAACACCAGCCCCGCATCCAAAATCGGCAAGTGTACCTGATTTTACCTGGTCCAGATAAGGAATTAGTACAGCGGTGCCAACGTCCAGATGACTCTGGCTAAAAACGCCCGGAAGGGCACAAATCTCGATTTTCTGGTCTTTTAACTGGACAGTATAGGTTTTTAACCAGCTCTCAAGCGGTTTTTGCTGTTCTATATGTTCCAGTTTTACCTGCCAGAACTGGCAATGACGTGCACTGTCGAGCTTGACCGGATGCCCAAAAGTATGTAACTGCTTGGCTGCACGTTCAACACCTCCTTTTTTCTCTCCGACCAAAAACACAGTCTGACCGATTTCTAAATGGCTGACAATATTATGTAGTACATAGTTAAGTAGTTCCTTGGACTTAGGAACAAATATAACCACCTGATTAAACTGTTGTTGCGGAAAATCTACACCAAAATGGGCGTTAAAACCTGCTGCCTGAAATCCCTGATAATCACTAAAATTCCAGGTCCAGATAGAAGCATCTATCCGCGGTCCCAACTGGTTTAATAGCTGATCATTGGGTGCATGAATAAAAAGCACCTGCCCAGAGAGCTGGTCAATCTGCCGCAGCACAACTTCACTTCTTGGATCCATGGCATTTCTCATCAAAAACAATGCCCAGACTGGGCTGGGCAATATCACTATAACAAGTATTATTTCTTGGTTTCAGGTAATACGATATTAAGAATTAATGCTGCAATACCACCTGTCGCTACACCAGAACTAAAAATATTTTTAAATAATTCAGGCAAGTGTTCCAGAATTTGAGGCACCTGCGCCACACCCAAGCCCAGTGCCAGAGAAATTGCAATAATCAGCAGGGCACGACGGTCAAGCTGAATACCTGACAGGATATTTACTCCGGATGCAGCAACTGCACCGAACATCACCATCACTGCACCACCGAGTACTGCTTGTGGTACTGCTTGAATAATCCCGGCAACGGCAGGGAACAGACCCAGGATAATCAGCATAATTGCAATCCACAAACCTACATAACGGCTAGCCACACCAGTCAGCTGAATGACACCATTATTTTGTGCAAAGACTGAACTCGGGAAAGTATTAAATAAACCTGCCAGCAAAGAGTTGGCACCATTTACCAGAACGCCACCTTTAATACGTTGCATCCAGCTATCGCCATCTACTGGCTGATTTGACAGTTTACTGGTTGCAGTAATATCACCAATTGCTTCTAATGAAGTGACCAGATAGATGAAAGCCATCGGAATAAATAAACTCCATGAGAAGCTTAAGCCAAAGTGCATTGGTGTCGGTATCTGGATTAAAGGCGCCTCTTCAAGCGTAGAGAAGTCTAAATAACCCATAAATCCGGCCAGAATATAACCGGCAACTAAAGCAATTAAAATGGCGGAGCTTTTGATCCAGACTGCTCGCATACGGTTTAGCAAAATAATAATTGCCAGGACAGTACAAGACATAATCAGGTTATCGGCACTGGCAAAAGTTTTACTTTCCATTGCCTGATAGCCACCACCCATAGAGATCAGGCCTTCTTTAATTAAGGTTAACCCGATGAGCAGTACAACAATACCAGTTACTAAAGGCGTAATCAGTTTTTTTACCCAAGGTAAAATACGGGATACCCCCATTTCAATGAATGAGCCTGCAATCACTACACCGAAAATAGCAGCCATAACCGCTTCTACCGGCGTGCCTGACGCTACCATGGCTGAGCCAATCCCAATGATAGGGCCAATAAAATTAAAACTGGTGCCCTGTACAATCAGTAGTCCAGCACCAAATGGTCCGACTTTCTTACACTGCAAGAATGTTGCGATACCTGAAATGACCAGAGACATTGATAAAATCATGTTGGTATCTTCACGAGACACCCCCAGCGCCAGACAGATCAGCAGGCCTGGAGTAACAATAGGTACAATGATGGCCAGCAAATGCTGTAATGCAGCCAGAAATGCAATTAATGGACGAGGCCGGTCATTAAGGCCGTAGACTAGATCTAGACGCTCATTTTGATCAGATGAAGTGTTTAAGTCAGACATGAGACAAACAGGGGAGTGGCAAGGTGGCGCTATTCTAATCGAGTTGTTACACTTTAAAAACCTTAAAGTACACCGCTTGTCAAAATATATTGTAGTTGTCAATCAACTGTCACTACTAATGCGTAGCATTTTTTTGTATAATTTGCCCTCAAAATTGTAGGCGTATCGAATTTCATGTCAGATATCAAAACTCTCCGCAACATCGCAATTATTGCGCACGTTGACCACGGGAAAACCACTCTTGTCGATAAACTTCTTCAACAATCAGGTGCACTCGGTGATCGTGCCGGCGAGATTGAGCGTGTCATGGACTCGAATGCGCTTGAATCAGAGCGTGGTATTACCATTCTCGCTAAAAATACAGCGATTACATGGTTAGATAAGCGTACTGATACCACTTACCGTATCAACATCGTAGATACTCCGGGACACGCAGACTTTGGTGGTGAAGTTGAACGTGTTATGTCGATGGTAGACTGTGTACTTCTTCTGGTTGACTCTCAAGAAGGCCCAATGCCACAAACCCGTTTTGTAACACAAAAAGCATTTGCACGTGGTTTGAAACCAATCGTCATTATTAACAAAGTAGACAAGCCAAGTGCCCGTCCAGACTGGGTTATCGATCAGGTATTTGACTTGTTCGACAACTTGGGTGCAACTGATGAACAGTTAGACTTCCCGATTGTATATGCTTCAGGCTTACGCGGTGTTGCTGGTCCTTCACCAGAAGAACTGGCTGAAGACATGACACCGCTGTTTGAAACTATTGTTGACATCGTTGAGCCACCAGCAGTTGATGTTGATGGCCCATTCCAAATGCAGATTTCATCACTTGACTATAACAGTTTTGTTGGTGTAATCGGTGTTGGCCGTATTCAGCGCGGTTCAGTTAAAACCAATACACCAGTAACTGTGATTGATAAAGAAGGCAAGACCCGTAATGGTCGTATTCTGAAAATCATGGGTTACCATGGCCTCGAGCGTATCGATGTTGATTCTGCAAATGCAGGTGACATTGTATGTATTACCGGTATTGATGCACTAAACATCTCTGACACTATTTGTGATCCGAAAAATGTTGAAGCATTACCGCCACTGTCTGTAGATGAACCAACCGTATCTATGACTTTCCAGGTAAATAACTCACCATTTGCTGGCCGTGAAGGCAAGTTCGTAACTTCACGTAATATCCGTGAACGTCTGGACCGCGAATTGATCCATAACGTTGCTTTGCGTGTTGAAGATACAGACAGCCCGGACCGTTTCAAAGTTTCAGGCCGTGGCGAACTTCATCTGTCTGTACTGATTGAAAACATGCGTCGTGAAGGCTTCGAGATGGGTGTATCCCGTCCTCAAGTGATCATGAAAGAAGTTGACGGTCAAATGCAGGAACCGTATGAAAATGTGACCTTTGATGTTGAAGAACAGCATCAGGGTTCAATCATGGAACAGATGGGTAACCGTAAGGGCGAGCTGACCAATATGGAAGTTGACGGTAAAGGCCGTATCCGTATTGAAGCAACTGTACCTTCACGTGGTCTGATCGGCTTCCGTTCTGAATTCCTGACCATCACTTCTGGTACAGGTATCATGACTTCTAGCTTCTCACACTATGGCCCAGCCAAAGCAGGTGCTGTAGCTAAACGTCAAAACGGTGTGCTGATCTCTATGGTAAATGGTACCTGCCTGGCATTTGCTTTGTTCTCGCTGCAAGACCGTGGCCGTCTTTTTGCTGAACCACAGCTTGAAGTTTATGAAGGTATGATTGTTGGTATGAACTCACGTTCAGACGACATGGTGGTCAACCCGACTAAAGCAAAACAGTTAACTAACATGCGCGCATCTGGTACAGATGAAGCATTAACATTGACTCCAGCTATTAAATTTACACTGGAACAGGCGCTTGAATTTATTGAAGATGATGAACTGGTTGAAGTTACCCCTAAATCAATCCGTATTCGTAAGAAATTCCTGACAGAAAACGAACGTAAACGTGCTTCACGCAGTTAATTCTCGTTTAAGTTGAAAAAACCGCCAGTAATCTGGCGGTTTTTTTATATAAATAACAAAAAGAAATTGGAATCTTTAAAGAAATCGCTAAATTATCTTAAAGGTTAATGCCCTTTAAATAGGATTAAGAATGTGAAAAAGATTAGGGCATGGGTAAATTGAGTCTGGAGATAAAATGAGTATTATTCAAGAATTTAAAGAATTTGCCATTAAAGGCAATATGATTGATCTTGCAATTGGTGTCATTATTGGTGGGGCGTTTAATAAAATTATTGACTCTCTGGTTAAAGATATTTTTATGCCCCTGATTTCTTTTATCCTGGGTGGAGAAGTTGATTACTCTAATTGGTTTTTGGTGCTAGGCGATAATCCAAATAATGTTAGTAATCTTGCAGCGGCCAAGGAAGCAGGCTTGAATGTCTTTGCCTATGGCAATTTTCTCACCATCTTGATTAATTTTCTGTTGCTGGCTTGGGTTGTCTTTTTAATGGTTAAAATGATTAACCGTTTACGCCGTAAACACGAGGAAGCACCACCTAAAGAAGAGGCAGCACCTACACCAGAAGATATCCAGTTACTGCGCGAAATCCGTGATGAGCTTAAAAATCGCCCGGCATCTTAAAATATAAATGGAAAAACGGCACAACAAATGCCGTTTTTTATTTTGACCGAACGCATCACTTTAAGTCTTAAAAAAATAAAGCTGAATAAAACCGCTAGAAATTCATACGGAACTTGATTTCCAGCAAGTGGAAGCCAAACTGGCTTTTTACCGGACCATGGATTACACGTTCAGCACCACTAAAAACCAGTTTATCGATTACCGGCACCAGTTGACCTTTTTTGACTTCACCCAGTTAACCTCCGCGTCTAGCTGAGTTACAGGTCGAGTATTGCTGTGCAAGTTTATTAAAGTCTGCACCACTCTGGAGCTTCTTTTTCAACTGTTCAGCCAGTGTTTTTTCTTTAACCAGAATATGACGGACGATTGCTGTTTTCATATAGTTTCTCCTGCAGCTGAACCGGTTTATTTTACTGTTCGTAGCGGCTGGCATTCAGGGCAAAAAACACTTGCACGCTGTCCTAAACGGATATTCTGCAAAGGAGTTTCACAATTAATGCACATTTCACCTTCACGGCCATATGCCAGCAGAGTCTGTTGAAAATAGCCATTTTCTCCTGCGGCATTACTGTAATCACGCAAGGTCGAACCCCCCAGTTCAATTGCAAATTTTAAAATCCTTTTAATTTCAATCACCAACTGATCAATTTGTTCATAGCTTAAGCTTGAAGCAGGTTGAGCTGGATGGATTCTGGTATTGAAGAGACTCTCGGTTGCATAAATATTGCCGACACCGACCACTACATGATTATCCATGAGTGCAACTTTTATGCCGACCTGCTTGTTTTTGAGTTTATTTACCAGGTATTCAGTATTAAATGTCTCAGATAGTGGCTCTGGTCCTAACGGATCAATTAATTTATTTTGTGTTTCATGGTTCAGCCATAAAATACAGCCAAAACGACGCGGATCATGATAACGCAGCTGTATATTTTGGAAACTAATAATCAAATGATCATGTTTACGTAATTCGGTCGCAGCCTCACACAAGCGAAACGAACCTGACATGCCTAAGTGCCATAACATGGTATCGTGTTCAAACTGCGCAAGAATATATTTAGAGCGGCGATTTAGCCTGATGAGCTTCTGGCCTTGCAGCTTTTGAATATCTTGAGGAATGGCCCAGCGAAGCCGCGGCTCACGGACCTCAACAGACATAACTTTTTGCTGTAATAAGGGTTCAAGGCTCTTTTTGGTGGTTTCAACTTCGGGTAATTCAGGCATTGATCGAGTCATTCTTATGCAATAGCAATAATATCGGGTTGCATGAATAATTTACAAGCTGGTATTGATATGAAAAGGAGGAAAAACATGGCAGAGATTCTACCTTTAACCTGGTTTCAGCGCGATACTTCAGACGTTGCGCATGATCTGGTTGGGTGTAGGTTATGTGTGCGCCAAGATAGTGGAGAAATCAGGCGCTGTATCATTACAGAAACAGAAGCTTATCTGGGCTGTCAGGATAAAGCCTGTCATACCTATAATAACCGTAAAACACCACGTACCGAAGTTATGTACCAAGCAGGTGGAACTATTTATGTATATCTGATCTATGGCATGTATGAAATGCTTAATATTATTACCCAGACTGAAGGTGTGCCAGAAGGTGTGATGTTGCGGGCCGGCTATTTTGAGGATGCCGAGACACGGCAGGAATTCAAGTTAATGGCTGGGCCAGGGAAACTGACCCGGCATATGGGAATTAATCGTACTTTTAAAGGACAGAAAGTCGGACTGGAAAGTGGGCTATGGATAGAACAGAAAACTCAGCAGCCTGAAATTGTACAGACACCGCGTATTGGAATCGACTATGCTGAAGAGGCCAAAGACTGGCTGGAGCGTTACTGCTGGAAAGCACATCCGAGTTTGAGCCGTTAAGGTTTGGTTCATATTAACTCCTGTACAGAGTATGTTGTATTAAAGGCTGTCTTGCTCATGATTTTGTATGGTTTTTTTAGGCTGGACTATAAAAATAAAGCTGGTTCGGTGTAGGCTAGTGAGCGTCTAGGCACTCTGCCCACTTAATAATAAAACTGGAGAAATATATGGCCAAGCTGTTTGAGAAAATTAATTTTGGTAGCCTTGAACTTGCCAACCGCATTATTATTGCACCTATGTGCCAATATTCAGCCACTGATCAGGGTGAGGTAACTTACTGGCATGAACAGCAGTGGGCCAATTATGCACTGTCTGGTGCCGGTTTATGTATTGTAGAGGCAACAGCAGTACAGGCTGAAGGTCGAATCAGCTATGCTGATCTGGGCTTATGGAATGATCAGCAACGCGATCAGATGTGGGCTTTGCTCAGTAAAGTCCGTCAGATATCTCCTATGCCTTTTGCGATTCAGTTAGCTCATGCCGGGCGTAAGGCATCAACTGATAAGCCATGGCTAGGCAAAGGCCAGATTGCACCAGATCATGAACATGGCTGGAATACGGTGGCACCCAGTGAATTAAGTTTTGCCGCAGCTGACCTGAAACCACATGCCTTAACACTTGATCAGATTCATCAGGTACAGGCAGATTTTGCGGCAGCGGCACGTCGTGCAGTCGAAGCAGGTTTTGACCTGATTGAACTCCATGCAGCCCATGGATATTTGTTGCATCAGTTTTTATCGCCCTTATCCAATCAGCGTACAGATGAATATGGCGGCTCACTTGAAAACCGTATGCGAATGGTACTGGAAGTATTTCAGGCGATTCGTGATGCAGTACCAGCAGGCTTCCCCGTCGGGGTGCGTCTTTCGGCTACTGACTGGATGGATGAGCAGGGAGGCTGGAATGTAGAATGTAGTACCGGCCTGTCAAAAGCCCTACAGATGCTGGGAGCGGTTTACATCCATGTTTCATCAGGCGGACTGCATGAAATGCAGCGTATTGAAGTCGGGCCAAATTATCAGGTGCCTTTCGCAGAGAAAATTAAACAGGGTATAAGCATTCCTGTTATCGCAGTCGGACTGATTACCGAGCCTGAACAGGCCGAAGAAATCCTCCAAAAAGGTCAGGCAGATGCAATTGGTTTAGCCCGTGCCATGCTATATGACCCACGCTGGCCTTGGCATGCAGCTGCAAAACTCGGTGAAAATATTTCGATTGCACCGCAATATCTACGGAGTCAACCGCATGGTTTAAAAGAATTATTCCATCCTTTTAAAGCAGAAAAATAAATTATAAAAAACCCCGTCATCTGGCGGGGTTTTATATTGAATCTTTAGCTTTTCTTGGCTTTATTCTGATCAGTCATCATTTTATTAACGGTATCCAGTGATTCTTTAGCGCGTGGAACATTCTGCTGGGCCAGTGCACTAAAAATTTTCTGTGCCTCAGGCAGATTCTGCTGCACAATGGTTCCATTGGCAAGCATATTACCCACTGCCATCAAGGCGGGTATATAACCTTTTTTGGCCAGATTCTGAATACTTTGGAGTCCCTGATTAACCTTGTTTTCCTGCTTGTTCTTGATGCCTGTACTAATGTCATAGAGTGCCTTGGTATGAATTGCCGGCATACTATTTTTCTTAATAAGCGGATCAAGTCGCTTTAATGCCTGTTGGTCAGATGCTGGCTTATTTTCTGAAAATAGCGCCACTGCAAGCTGGACAGTTGCATCATCAAAGCCCGCATTTGAGGCTTTTTCCAGATACTCTCTGGCTTTCTTCTCATCTTTAGGCAGGCCCAGTCCACCAGTCACGTAGTTATTGGCAAGTACATAATCGGCCACTACATAGCCTTTCTCTGAGGCCTGCTGGTAGTATTTTAAGGCCTGCTGCTCATTTTTAGTTACGCCTTTTCCCACCTGGGTCAGGTAACCCAGATTATACAACGCTTGCGGATTACCTTCTTGAGCCAGCTTTTGCAACTGTTGATAAGCGGTGGTGTAATCATTTGCTTTAATTAGCTGTTCAATTTGTTCAAAAGCCGGATTTTTATCACTACTTGGTGCAGCCATGCTAAAAGTGCTGGTGACTGCAATCAGGCTGGCGAGCAGAATTTTTTTCATTTTTTTCCTCTTCTTTCTGCACATAATTCCATTTATGTGGAATAACTGTGATTCATTCAACATGAATCATAAGCTGAATTATATGAATGTAAATATGGGACACCAAAAATCTTGCAAGATTAATCAGGCTACAGCTATGACTATGCCGGTCTTTCCTTAAATTCTGATTAAAAAATAAAAGAATGTATTAGGTGATAATTTTTGATGAAAGCTCTAAAACTATTCAAATAGTTTTTATATCTTAACCTGCTTCATAGATAAAAAATATTTATAGTAATTTGATTTTTATATTAAAAATTTGGTCAAACTTGGTTTTTTTCCAGAACAATATGGTTCAAAGAATGAGTTTTAAAAAATATAGACTGATTGATAAAAAACCTCCAGATTTACTGGAGGTCATATTTACTACCCATAATTTCAAACACAGCTTTATTTTGGCCGTGCCACATCGCCTCTAAGCGATTCTGGCAATTCCAATAAGGTTAATCCAAGCGTATCAAGTGCTACCGGTTTAGCAACTACTAATGCCTTATAGCCATCTTCAACAGCGATACTATTAACCACTTCTACATCATCATGCAGTAGAGTCGCCGGAGCAGGGGCAGTACCTGAGCCTTGTACCAAATGTAGCCAGTGCTTCGGTTTTGCCTTGAACCATAGCCGAGCGACGATTTCCTGACCCAGATAACACCCCTTGTCATAATGCACACCACCACGCTGATGCAGGCGTAGTTCCTGAGGCTGGAATTCATGCTCGGTTAAGCTGGTGATCCAGGCCTGGCCCTGTTCAATTGCCTGTAATTGCCAGGCATTTAAATCCGTATCTTCACTACTAAATCTGGTGAGAGCATTATCCATGCTTGGAAAAACGGCACCAATATCTTCAAATGCCATTTTAGAGAATGCACCATATTTGCGGATATGCTTGGCAAATTCTTCAGACTGGTCCTGAGTTACCACAATACTGAAATTTTCAGCATCCTGCCGACTTAACCATAAGCCAAAATGAATACGGCCTTTTAAGTCACAAATAGCAGTATAACGGTAGTTACTGTCCAGCCGCTCTACATCTGCCGTGACTTGGCCCTGCAAGAATTTTTGTGCATCAACACCTTTTAAGCTAAAACAGAGAAAAGCCAAACTAGTCATGTTATCAGTCTCAATCTTGCAATTTAATACTAAAGAATGAGTTGTATTTTCCCTGATTTTTAATAAAAAAGCAGCTTTTTGCTAGAAAAGCCCATTTAAAGGTAACTAAATATTTCAAAAACCAGTATTTTTATATATAGGTATTTGAAATATATAAGATTTGGGAAATGGGTTTTGAACAGCGTACAATGCCAATGCACGGAAAGTGAAATCAACACAAAAAGATGAAATAAAGCAAAAAGATGCAGAGGCAAGTACGTATGAATAACCAATACCGCAAAACGTTGCCAGATACCCAGCTTGAATACTTTGATGTGCGTCAGGCCGTCGAAGATATTCAGCCAGGCGCTTATGACCAGCTTCCCTATACTTCCAAAGTACTTGCTGAACAACTGGTGCGCCGCTGTGAACCAGAAATATTAACCGAATCTTTACAGCAACTGATTGAGCGCCTCCAGACTCGTGACTTTCCATGGTATCCGGCACGTGTGGTTTGTCATGACATTTTAGGCCAGACTGCCTTGGTTGATCTGGCAGGCCTGCGTGATGCAATTGCTGAACAGGGCGGTGATCCGGCCAAAGTTAATCCGGTGGTACCGACCCAGCTGATTGTTGATCATTCGCTGGCTGTAGAATATGGCGGTTTTGACCCGGATGCTTTTGAAAAAAATCGCGCTATTGAAGACCGCCGTAATGAAGACCGGTTTCATTTTATTAACTGGACTAAAACTGCATTTAAAAATGTTGATGTCATTCCTGCTGGAAATGGCATTATGCACCAGATTAACCTTGAAAAAATGTCACCAGTGGTTCAGGTCAGAGATGGTGTTGCATTTCCAGATACCTGCGTCGGAACAGATTCGCATACCCCCCATACCGATGCGCTGGGCGTAATTTCGATTGGGGTGGGTGGCCTGGAAGCTGAAAACGTGATGCTTGGCCGTGCCTCATGGATGCGTCTGCCGGATATCATTGGTGTAGAGCTGGTTGGACAGCGTCAGCCTGGCATTACTGCGACTGATATTGTGCTGGCTTTAACTGAATTTCTGCGTAAGGAGCGTGTAGTAGGTGCCTATCTGGAGTTTTTTGGGGAAGGTGCTGATAGCATGTCAGTCGGTGACCGTGCCACGATTTCCAATATGACACCGGAATATGGCGCCACTGCAGCAATGTTCTATATTGACCAGAATACTATCGACTATTTGCGCCTCACAGGTCGTGAACCGGAGCAGGTACAACTGGTTGAGCAGTATGCCAAACAGATCGGGCTCTGGGCCGAGCAGATGAAAGAAGCGGTTTATCCAAAAGTATTACGTTTTGATCTGTCTCAGGTAACCCGTAACATCGCCGGTCCATCTAATCCGCATGCGCGTGTTTCTACCAGTGACTTAAAAGCAAAAGGAATTGCCGGGGTAGTTGAACAGCGTGATGACGGTTTAATGCCGGATGGGGCAGTTATTATTGCTGCCATTACCTCATGCACCAACACGTCGAACCCACGAAATACAGTAGCTGCTGGTTTGCTGGCACGTAAAGCCAATGAGTTAGGTCTAACCCGTAAGCCTTGGGTGAAATCTTCATTTGCCCCCGGCTCAAAGGCGGCAGCATTATATCTTGAAGAAGCAGGGGTGCTTGAAGATCTGGAAAAACTCGGTTTTGGTATCGTAGCTTATGCCTGTACCACCTGTAACGGTATGTCAGGCGCGTTAGATCCGGCTATCCAGCAGGAAATTATTGACCGTGACCTGTATGCCACAGCTGTACTTTCTGGTAACCGTAACTTCGATGGCCGGATTCATCCTTATGCTAAACAGGCATTTCTGGCTTCACCGCCATTAGTCATTGCCTATGCAATTGCCGGGACTATCCGCTTTGATATTGAAAATGATGTGCTGGGTCATGATCAGGCAGGAAACCCGATTTATTTAAAAGATATATGGCCTTCTGATGAGGAAATTGATGAACTGGTAGCACGTAGTGTAAAACCAGAGCAGTTTCAGCAGGTTTATATCCCTATGTTCAATCTGGACCGATCCGAGCAGGCAATAAGTCCGCTATATGACTGGCGGCCACAAAGTACTTATATTCGCCGTCCACCATATTGGGAAGGAGCATTGGCAGCACCGCGTACTCTTGCAAATATGCGTCCTTTAGCAATCCTTGGCGATAACATCACTACCGATCATTTATCTCCATCAAATGCGATTGTGCGTGATTCGGCAGCGGGTGAATACTTGGCAAAAATGGGTGTACCTGAGGAAGATTTTAACTCTTATGCAACGCATCGTGGTGATCACCTGACTGCACAGCGTGCCACCCTGGCGAATCCGAAGCTGTATAACGAAATGGTAGTGCGTTCTGACGGTACGATCAAGCAGGGTTCAAAAGCACGTGTAGAGCCTGAAGGCGAAGTGATGCGTATGTGGGAAGCGATTGAAACCTACATGAACCGCAAGCAGCCGCTCATCATTATTGCCGGTAAGGATTATGGTCAGGGTTCAAGTCGTGACTGGGCTGCCAAAGGTGTACGTCTGGCGGGAGTTGAAGCAATTGTGGCTGAAGGTTTTGAGCGTATTCACCGTACTAATCTGGTGGGTATGGGGGTGTTGCCACTTGAGTTTAAACCGGGTACAGACCGTAAAACATTAAAACTGGATGGTACGGAGCTGTATAGCGTAATTGGTAATATTGCGCCACGTTCGACTTTAACTCTGGTGATTGAGCGTGCCACAGAAGATGGTAAGGAGCAGATCATTGAAGTGCCTGTGACCTGCCGTTTAGATACAGAAGAAGAAGTTTCTGTGTATGAAGCGGGTGGGGTATTACAGCGCTTTGCTCAGGATTTCTTGGAAGGGAATGTGGCTTGATGACTTATTCTGAAAGTATTTGATTTTTTTTGTGAAAGGACCCTACATTTATGTGGGGTTTTTAAATTTGAGGACATGATGAAACCAGAACTGCATGATGAGTTATTAAAAGCTATTAAGGAACTAAAACAATTAACTTCAACAATTAGTTTAGAATCTTTAATAAACTTTATAAGTATGAGACAGTTTGAGTTTAATCATGGAAAATCCACGACACTTAGTTCACCCTTTCAACAAGGTACTTACTTATTAGGTTTAGCTGCATCACAGGAAGAACCGACAAATCCTACTGAATTTAATGATCATTTAGATAAAAAAATTAGTAAACTATTAAATCGAATTTTTAGTTTTTATACCCTTAATTATTTTGATGTAGACAAAAATAATGAAAATGATAAACAAACTAAGTTAGTGGTAATGTCTGCTTTTATCCATTATTTTTTTACAAGTAAAACATTAAATTCTCATCAGATTAAAGAATGGATATTCTTTTGGTTCAAAGATTATTCAACAATTTTGCAAGAAAATTATAAGTTTTCGGTTGAAGATTTACTTAGTTTTTCGACTCTTTTAGAAGATGAAATACAGAATAATTTTGATGAGAGAAAAAAAGAAATTCAATTATTAGATTTATATCGCCAACGTTTTTTAGAGAAATGTGATGAGGATATCGCTAATTTCCCATTGGAAATGCAAAGAATAAAAGACGATAGCGAACTACAGGGAAAAATGAAGAATTTTTTTGACAATAGTTTAAAAGTTTTTTCTGTTCCTATTTCTAAAATTTCAGATAAATTCGAAAGTGAAAAATTAGATAATATCTTAAATGTGTTTTCATTAAAAAGAGGTGACGCAGAAGAAATAATATATCTTACTGATAAAAATCCCATCCAGTTTAAATCTCTATTTATTGATAAAGATAGAATTTATTATGTCGCTAATAATTCATTTTTCATTGCAATCATTAATTTTTTAGAAAATTTTTTATACAAAGAAGTAAAAAGCGCTCAAAAAAATATTCAAAATCGAGATAAAAAGCTAGAGTCAAAGACTACCGAATTATTTAAAAGATTATGTAGCAGTAATGCTGAGTTTTATGAAAGCGCCTTTCAGAATGCAAATTCTACAAATGAGCATGACTTAGTCATTTATGATAATGGTGTGCTATTAATTGTTGAGGCTAAAGCATCTCCGCCAAAAGAGCCAATGCGTGATGCAGAAAAAGCTTTTATCAAAATTAGAGATCATTTTAAAAGTAGTGCAGGTTTACAGAAAGCATTTGATCAGGCTAATAGTTTAAAAAATCGAGTGTTAGACGATCAAAAACTAACTTTATTTACTAAAAAGGGAAAACTTTTAATTGAAATCCCTTTGGTGGAAATTAAAGTTATTCATACTATTTGTGTGACAAGGGATGATTTTGGAGCTCTTGGTTGCAATTTGAATTATTTATTGGATAAACAAGAGGGTGAATCGTATCCTTGGGTTATTGATATTGCAAATCTCGATAGTATTGTTCAGGCATGGGATCATTTAGAGTTAAATTATTCTGATTTTTATGAGTTTTTATCACAAAGAAATCAGTTGCATAATAAAGTAATAAGCATGGATGAGTTGGAATATGTGGGAGCTTATTTAAAATATCAAGGAGGCTTAAAAGGTTTTATTTCAGCTAAAGCAGACTATATACCTCTAACAATGAAGAATGCTGATATTTTTGATGAAATTTATTTTAAAACATTAGCAGATAAAAAATATGAGTTAAAGAAAATTTCTTTAGATTTACAACGTTTAAAAAGAGAGGATTTATTTGGGCATGAAGTTAAAGAGCATAGAAAGAAAGTAAATAGAAAGCCAAAGTCTAAAATTCAAAAAAAATCGAGAAAAGTAAATAGAAAGTGAAATTTCTTGAAATCATTTCTTGCAAAAATGACACCATCATTTTTCAAAATAACCAATAGACTTTCATCACAACAGGGTTATACTGCTTAGACCATTTTCTAAACACTCATGGAGAACAAAGATGGTAACAGCTGGCTCAAAACCGGGAACAGGTTTCTATTTTTGTGTTCAATGCGGGCATCGCGTTTACTTAGAAATTGGTACAGACCGTTTACCCCCGTGTACCAAATGCTACGGCACCCAATATAACGATAAGGTGGCTTAAGCAATAAATAAAACAGATACCCCTGTTTTTTAGAAAAGCCCTATTACTCCATAGGGCTTTTTGCTTTTTAAACACTCCTGTATTTTACAGAAAGTTGAGTTCATACTGTAATAAGCTACTACCTTAGAAGTATCATTCTGATGATTCCTTATATTTTTATAGTCTTCATGGTTGTCACATTTCCAACATTAATATGGGCTGAAAATAAAAGTTCTGAAGAAATCCGGCTGAAAGAAGACAGTAGTCGCTACAAATCTTATATTCCGAGAAGTTACAGACTCACTGAAGTTATAACAGGAGATTTGAATAAAGACCGGAAAACAGATGTGGTGCTGATAGTTAAGGCAACTGATCTTGCAAAATGGGTAAATGATAAGTATCAGGGAAAGCTGGACCGAAATCGTCGTGGCATAATTGTGCTTGTAAATGAAAATGGTCAATATAAAAAGATCATACAGAATCTGTCATGCTTCTCGTCGGAGTATGAGGATGGGGGCGTGTATTATGCGCCGGAATTACTATTATCTGTCGAACAAGGATTGCTGAATGTGCATTATGCCCATGGCCGTTATGGTTACTTGCGCTACCGCTTTCAACTAAAAGAATATGATCTGCAATTGGTGGGCTATGACAATTCAGATAATTTCGGTCCTTATATTAATAGTCAAACCAGTATTAACTACTTAACTCAGCGGAAATTAGTAAGAGAAAATATAAATAAGAACCGGGATGATGATACACCAAAATTTAAAGAAACTTGGTATAAGATGAATCAGGCACCTGTGTATTTATCTAAAATTAAAGATTTTGATCATTTAAATTAATTAAAATAAGCA
Source organism: Acinetobacter sp. 1294596 (assembly GCF_000582925.1). NCBI lineage: Bacteria > Pseudomonadati > Pseudomonadota > Gammaproteobacteria > Moraxellales > Moraxellaceae > Acinetobacter > Acinetobacter sp. 1294596. The sequence continues at coordinate 93,422 of NZ_JFCC01000003.1, forward strand.
GACTGAACTACAAAAAAGGACATAAGGGTGAATGATAAAAACGAATTACATAAATGTCTGATTTGTAAAAGAAATTTTAATGAAAAGAGTCTGATTCTTTTAGATGCGGTACGGCAAGATATTACACAGGAAATAGCAAAAGATTTTCCAGCATGGTCTGTTCATGATTATATTTGTCAGGTTGATTTAACCCATTATCGTATGCAGTACGTGCAAGGGTTATTAAAGTCTGAACAGGGGGAAGTTTCTAGTCTTCAGTATGAAGTTATTCAAAGCCTGCAAGAACATGAGCTTATTACAAAAGACACAGAATCAGAATTTGACCAGAACTGGACACTGGGTGAACGGCTGGCCGATAAAATAGCAACTTTTGGTGGTAGCTGGGCATTTCTGATCTGCTTTACACTTTTTCTGGCAGGCTGGATATTAGTCAATACCGTTATAATGATAAACCGTCCGGCAGATCCTTATCCATTTATCTTGCTAAACCTGATTTTATCGTGTCTGGCTGCAGTGCAGGCGCCTATTATTATGATGAGTCAGAACCGGCAGGAAGCCAAAGACCGGTTACGTTCGCAAAATGATTATCAGGTCAACCTGAAAGCAGAGCTTGAAATCCGGCATTTACATGAAAAGCTTGATCATCTGCTGATGCACCAGTGGGACCGGTTAGCTAAAATTCAGGAAATTCAGCTAGATCTATTAACTGAGCTCAACAAAAGAAACTTAAAGTAATAAAATTATTTAATGATCAGATGAAGATAGAGTTAGAAGTTTTCTGACTTTAAAAGAAAATAATTCTGTAAAAATAAACTTTACTGCAATAAAAATATTAAAAAATGAGAGATAAAAGAAAAAATCCTTAAAATTTTACTTTTAGTAGAAAATTTTTCTAAAAAATATAAAAATTAACTGAACTTCGAAAATTAATTCCGTCCAGCATTAGTTAAAGTAGATCTCAAGGTGTAGTAGGGATCGAAAAGAGTAGCATGCTGTGAGCGGCGCAAAACGCGAGTGCAGTACTTACCCAAAAGGTCTCGATTCGGCTTAGGACGCTATAAACCAGAAGTTTATAGGCTATAAGATCATCACTTACAAAGTTATGATAGTTGAAGTAAACCGTAAAGTTTTCCCTGACACCTGAAATATTCTGTTATTACAATAAATCTTTAGATAGTAGAACTATCAAAATAATACTTTCAAAAATATAAAGCTGCCCTTTCAGTTTGAATTCCAGACCAGAAAATCAACTGATTAACCTGTTATAAATCAAGAATTGACAGCTGTATAATCCCTTGTTATTTTTCGGGCTAATTCATTCTTCATATAACCGCATGGCTTTGAATCAACCCTTTATCTATGCACCGCCGCAACAGCCATTATCTATTATATATGAAGATGATGATTTAATTATTATAGATAAACCAGCAGGATTACTTTCTGTACCCGGACGTCTGCCTGAGCATCAGGACAGCGCATATCTACGTCTGTTAGAAAAATATCCGCATGCTAAGATCACCCATCGGCTGGATATGGCAACTTCAGGTATCCTGATGTTTGCCAAACATCGTGATGCAGAAGTCGCGATCAGCAAAATGTTTCAGGCACGTACCGTAACCAAGCGTTATGTTGCGCTGATACAGGGCCAGCTTAATGATCAGGGCAGTATTGATGTGCCATTAATTACCGATTGGGAAAACCGCCCGCGGCAAATCGTACATTTTGAACTGGGAAAATCGGCTAAAACCTTATTTCAGGTACTTCAATATCATGAGGAGCATGACATGACCCGGGTATTACTGACACCTATAACTGGTCGTTCGCACCAGTTAAGAGTACATATGCAATATATTGGACATCCTATTATGGGAGATAAGCTATATCACCCTGAACCTGGTGGTTTTTACTTAAAGCGAATGGCATTGCATGCCAGTTACCTGGCTTTCCAGCAACCGCTAAGCAAAGATTTGATTGAAATTAATATGGCTATCCCGTTTTAATCACAGGTGATCTTTAGACTGGTATATTAGCTATATAAATTAATTTAAATATAAAACAGGTGGTTCTTAAACCAGGTGCAGGGTTATAAACTTTATATTTAAAATCATCATGAATTAATTAGAAACAGAATTAAGCTGGTCATGTGAAATTAAAATAGATTAATCTTTGTGCTGATATTGAATAATGATGATTTATTTATAATGACCACAAGCATAACAAGGATAATCTCATGACTCGTGACTATCAGCAATTTCCTGACGATGAAAATGGCGATGTACTTTGGCAAATGTATGAAGACGGCAATGACTTGAGTGACCTGCATGAGGTCGAATTTTCTATTGTTTTTAAAACTCAGGAACTGGCAGAAAAGTGCGCGCTACATTTACTGCAGCAGGAACAAAAAGTTTCCATGTTTCAGGAAGACGAGCAGACTGACGGGGCAAACTTATGGATAGTAAATATTCATATTAATATGATTCCTGAACATGAAGATATTGTGGACCTAGAAGAATGGTTTACTAAAATTGCTGGAGAATTCGACGGTGAATATGATGGTTGGGGCTGCATGTCTTATATCTATGAAGATGAAGAAGAAAGCCCTAATATTTCATCCTGATAAAATTTTGATCTGACCTCAAGATTGTAAATAAAAGTATTTTGTTTCTGATATTAAGTACGCTATTTTGGCCGATAAATTTTCTAGATTTAATCGGTCATGATTCGTACTTTATTTTTAAGCCTGCTGTTGGCTAGCCCTTTGACTTATGCAGCCAACTGGAGCTGCAAAAATCATGATTTCGAAATCTATTGTGGTGCGCGTGGCTGTGAAATAAATCAGGAAAATTTTACGCCGATGTATATCCAGCTGCAGCAAGCTGGTGAGTTAAAGGTTTGTGCCTATAGCGCTTGTTGGTCAGGACAAGCAAAAATTTTATATGACCGGCAGCATCTTTTAGCCTCAGCGAATGAATTGGCAATGCATGGACAAAAAGATATTGCAGCCAATTTTATTCTGGCGATAAATGAAAATAACCAGACTGGATTTATTCAGGGTGAGGGTTTCGCAATGCCGGTACAATGTGAGCCTGAAAAATAATTATAAGTATCTTTTATCATGGGAAGCCTAATTTTATGGCAGCTGAACTTATTAGCCATTATTTAAATACATGAAGTATTCAGGTTGCTTTTGAGCGTTTGCCCGTTGATCAAAATTATACAAAGCGGTAGGGCTGAAAGATTAAACTAATACAACGTAAATTAAAAAATCAGTTGCTCGCCTTGCAGGATAGAATAGGGCGACTGTGTTAAGAGACAGGTGGGCCTGATCTTGGAACCATATAAAGATGTTAGCGGTAAATCCCATATTGAATTTTATTATATTGGCTCGGACTATATCATGGTGCAGTTTAAAGGATCAGCCAAACAATATGTCTATACCTATATTAGTGCGGGCGAACATCATATCGAAAAGATGAAGCAGCTTGCAGTCAGTGGTAAAGGACTCACAGCTTATATTAATCAGCATGTGCGTGATGCCTTTGCTACTATAATGTATGCTCAATAAAAAGTAAGATTAACTAAGGCACAGAGATTTTAAGATAAAAAACTGAATAGCTGAAAGAAGACTAAAACTGAAACCAATGATGCAATAAATAAACATCACCAGTTTAGATGAAATGGTATAAAGGTTATATGAAAATTCTGAAAGTATTCAGTGGATTATTGGTATTATTGATTGCCGGTTGGTGGTTTGCATCACCTTATTGGGTACTTTATCAGGTTAAGCAGGCAGTTGAGGAGAATCAGCTTGGCAAGCTTTCATCTTATATCGATTATCCGGCTGTGCGGCAAAGCTTAAAAAGTCAGCTAAGCCAATACTTAGAGCAAAAAATGGGTTTTGAGCAACGCTCTAATCCGTTTGAGCAATTTGGTGCGCAGCTTACAACAGACTTGACTAACTACCTGGTAGAAACTTTGGTTAATCCATATGGTGTCGCACTGTTACTACAAGGGAAGGAGTTCTCAGAAGCAATCCGGCTCACCCGGTATGAAGGCTCTTCAGTTGTTTATCATCTGCCTGAACCTAAAAAAGCTGCTGCCTCATTCTTATCTGGGGCATCTGTTGCTTCAGCATCTTCTTCACAAACAGCTTTAAATTACAAGGCTGGGTATTTGAGCATGAACAGGTTTAGAGTTCAGGTACCTACAGCTAATAGGTATACCAGCTTTATCTTGAGTCGTAGTGGGTGGAGCTGGAAAATTACGGCCATTGAACTGCCTCAGTAAATAAAAAAATTTAAAAAACTATAATTATTTCTTTTTATTTACAATTTCAAACTAGGCATCTGGGCAGATGCAATTCAATATCAGGGACAATAAAATAAGTACAGGAAGCCAATATGAAAACAGTATTTGGTCTCGGCGCTATTTTAATGTGGCCCACATTATGTCTGGCTGGTGCCTCTGCCAGTTTGGCCTTTGAATATAAAGACTGGTCACTCGCCTGTGAAAATACAGGTACCTGTCGTGCTGCCGGTTATCAGACTGAAGAAAACATCTCTCATCCGGTATCAGTTTTGTTGACACGTAAGGCTGGGCCAGATACCGCAGTGCTGGCTCAGGTCCAGATTAGTCATGAAGACGAGAAATTTCTGGAACAGATTAAAGGTACTCCTCATCTTAGTTTATATATTAATGGTCGCCCCCTAGGCAGTATTATACTAAAAAGAGACAATGCGCGTGGTACGCTCTCTAAACAGCAGACTCAGCATCTTTTAACCGCCTTGAAGGGCAGTAGCCAGATTGTCTTCAGTTTGGGTAAGGAGCAGTGGCAACTATCTGATCAGGGTGCAACCGCAGTATTACTTAAAATGGATGCCTTTCAGAACCGGGTAGATACTGCATCTGCTCTGATTCGTTCTGGAAATGTTAGCCAAGATAAAGTAATCAAGGCCCAGTCTATGCCAGTACTTACTAAAACCTACCGGCCGGGCACAGCACGATATTTCGCCTTAAATAGCCCGCAAGCCAAGGCACTAATTACTAAATTTAAAAAAACAGCAGACCGGGAAGGCTGTCCAATTTTATTTGAAGCAAATTATCTTGATCATGACCAGATAACGGTCTATACATTAGACAGGCAGAATGTTGTAGTTGAAAGTCCGTGCTGGCGTGGTGCCTATAATGCCGGTTCAGGTTACTGGGTGATGGACCCTCAACTTAAACAGGTCAAGCATCTGGCAACTACACAGGGTTCAAGTTTTAGTGAGGGTGAAATTTTTGCCCATCATAAAGGACGTGGCTTGGGGGACTGCTGGAGCCGGCAGGAGTGGGTCTGGACCAGTAACGGTTTTGTAGAAAGTTACAATGCAACCACTGGTCAATGCAAAGGTTTTGCAGGTGGAGCCTGGCAGTTACCTACTTTTGTTTCACAAGTTAAGTAAGTGGTATGGCCAGTCTGTCATATTTTAATTTTACGGACTGGCAACTGTATTGTGATCTTTTCATTAATCTCGTCAATTTTTTTCAGACGTTTGATTTCATTCCACAGCATTTTTGCTTCTGGATAATGTTTTGACATCATGCCTAACCACTGTTTATAACGGCCAACCATACCGATTTCAGTTTTGGATGGACCATTGATAAAGCGTATCTGTAAATCTAACAGGTCTTGCCAGCAAAGCAGAGGTTCATCTGAGTTATTGCGGATGCATTGAGTTAAATCGGGGGTGGTAACTGCACCACGTCCAATCATCAAATCTTCACAGCCAGATTCTAGCTGGCATTGACGTGCATCAGTGTTGTTCCAGATTTCGCCATTGGCAATTACATTAATCTTTAGGGCTTCACGAATGGGTTGCAGCTGGTCCCAGAACGCAGGCGGAGTATAACCATCAGCTTTGGTACGGGCATGAACTGTCACCCAAGATGCGCCTGCGTCTTCAATAGCATGCGCATTGTCCAGCATAAAGTTACGGTCCATATAGCCTAAGCGTATTTTAGCTGAAACTGGAATATGGGCCGGGACTGCATCACGTACAGCTCTTACCAGCTCGTATACAACCTCTGGTTCATCCAGTAGTACAGAACCACCACGATGGCGGTTTACAGTTTTTGCAGGGCAGCCAAAATTCATATCGATTGCGGGAGCACCCAGTGTAGCAGCGCGTACTGCATTTGCCGCCAGCATTTCAGGATTATTGCCTAAAAACTGGACATGAACCGGAGTACCTGCGGCTGTTTTACCTTCAGCTTTTAATTCAGGACAATAACTGTAATAGATATGGTCGGGCAGAACAGAGTCCGTAACACGAATAAACTCGGTCACACACCAGTCAAAGCTCCCCACATGTGTGAGTACATCCCGCATAATCGGATCAGTTAAGCCTTCCATAGGCGCAAGAACAAGTTTCACAGTGTCTTACCTGGACAATGAAAAAACAGCGTTATACGCATTTTTAAGTGGGATGTCCAGAATCGAGATAAAATAAGTTTTAATAGAATTAAACTAAGTTATGAGGATCAATTAATCTACCAAACTACTTTGTATTTTAACTATTGTAATAGATAGCAACAGGATAGGCTTTGCATTGTACAAGGTTTTATTCAAACTCAGGCAGGATGGGTTCCCATGGAAAACCGACAGTTTAAGGACTACTTTTCAAAAGACTCAAGACTGTATGCATTGTACCGGCCGAACTACCCCCATATATTAGCCAAAATGTTGGCCGAGCTTGCTCCATCTTGTGCACGTGCATTGGATTGTGGCTGCGGTACAGGCCAACTTTCGGTCTTGCTTGCCGAGTATTTTGATGAGGTAGTCGCGACAGATGCCAGTACAGAGCAGATTGCCAAGGCTCAGCCACATCAACGGATAAACTATAAAACTGCCTTAGCAGATAATAGTGGACTACCCGGAGAAAGTGTAGATCTGATCACGGTCGCGCAAGCCGCGCACTGGTTTAAACTGGAAAGTTTTTATGAAGAGGTGAGACGGGTTGCACGTCCAGATGCCATAATCGCTCTGATAAGTTATGGTGTGTTACATGTAGACGGAGAGGTAAATGCACCTATTCAACATTTTTACTACGACACCATCATGCCTTATTGGCCTTCTGAACGGCGCCATGTAGAAGATGAATACCAGAACTTGGCTTTTCCATTTCAACCAGTTGAAACACCTGCTCTGACCATGCACATGATGTGGAATCTGGAACAGCTTCTCGGGTATATCAGTACGTGGTCTGTATTAAAACAGGCCAGACAGAGCTTGGGTATTGATCCCTTAAAGTCACTTCGAGCCGAATTAGTGGCAATGTGGGGCAACCCTCAACAGACCAAACTGGTTAAATGGCCATTAGCCTTGCGTATTGGTCGTGTACATCCAGTATTAAAATAAGAAGCTGGCGTAAAACTGAGATTCAAGAAATACTCAATTTTATTTAACGGCCTAATATCATTTCTAAAATAAATTTACTGCCAATGAAGCCAATAGCCAGCAAAAGAAAACCGACTAATGTAAAGCGAATCGCCTTTTGACCACGCCAGCCGAATTTGTAATGCCCAAGTAAAAGGGCACCATAAATAAACCAAGAAATGATACTAAAAGCCGTTTTATGAGCCAGATGCTGGGCGAAGAAGTTATCAACAGTAAAGAAACCCAGACCTAAGGCAATCGTAAGTAAAATAAAGCCGGTAATAATCAGGTCAAATAGCAGGGATTCCATTGCCTGAACAGAAGGCAATAAATTCACCCAAATCCGGCGTTTCTGTTTGTTTTTAAGTTCACGGTTCTGGAACCAGAGCAGCACCGCATGAATAGTTGCCATCAGCAGAACCGCGTATGCAGATAATGATAAGATTATGTGCAGGTCTAAACCTAAATCCCGCTGCTCAATAATCTGGGTCGGACGGCTAAAAGCGAATCCCATGACCAGACCGGTTGCCGCTACAGGTATGCCTAACAGGTTTAAGGCCAATACCGGCCGGTAAGTACTAAAAAGCAGGCTCAACAGCAGCATCAGTCCTGAGGTGAAAGACATCAGGTTGAAAACATCATAATTAATGCCCGCTGGTGTAAGCATATCGCTATACAATACTGCTGCATGCAGAAAAAGTCCTAAGCCCAGCATAACGCCGATGAGCCCATGGTTTGGTTGATGTTTAGACATTAAATTAACAAACAAATACCAGAATGATGTGGTATAAGCGATTAATGCTAAGATCGTAAAAACCAAGGGGAGACTGAGCATGTCAAACCTTTTCTCGGACTATGAATATTGAAGTTATAAGATATAAATTCTACGCGAACTACAGTATCCTATAGCATTCTATGCATAAATTTTCTATTTTTAGGAAAGATTTTTTGCAACTGGCCATTTTAAGCGGATTTTGCAATGTTTGATACCTTAACAGAACGACTCACGCAGAGTTTAAGAAATGTTACTGGCTCAGGGCAACTGACCGAAGACAATATTAAAGATACGTTACGCGAAGTACGTATGGCGCTTCTTGAAGCCGATGTTGCGTTACCTGTAACTCGTGAATTTATTGCGAAAGTTAAGGAACAGGCATTGGGTCAGGAAGTTATGAGCCAACTTTCTCCTGGGCAGGCTTTTGTCAAGATCGTCTATGACGAACTGACCAAAATGATGGGAGAGGCTAATGAAAGTCTTGACTTAGCTGCAAAGCCTCCAGTTATAGTACTACTTGCAGGTTTGCAGGGCGCCGGTAAAACCACAACTGCTGCAAAACTGGCTCGCTTTTTAAAAGAACGTCAAAAGAAAAAAGTAGCAATGGTTTCTGCCGATATTTACCGCCCGGCAGCCATTAAACAGCTTCAGACCGTTGCGAATGAAGTCGGTGCGGAATTCATTGAGTCAAGTGCTGATGAAGATCCGATTGTTATTGCGAATCGTGCCATAGAACAGGCCAAGATCAAGTTTGCTGATGTGCTGATTGTCGATACTGCAGGCCGTCTGCATATTGATGATGACATGATGGGCGAAATTAAAGCACTCCATGCCGCCATTCAACCAACTGAAACCCTGTTCGTGGTAGATGCCATGACTGGTCAGGATGCTGCAAATACTGCCAAGGCGTTTAATGATGCCTTGCCTTTGACTGGCGTGATCCTGACCAAAACTGATGGTGATGCGCGCGGTGGTGCGGCATTGTCAGTGCGTGCTATTACCGGCAAGCCAATCAAATTTCTGGGGATGGGTGAGAAACTTGATGCCCTGGAACCTTTCCATCCGGAACGTGTTGCACAGCGTATTCTGGGTATGGGTGATGTTCTGTCACTGGTCGAAGAAGTTGAACGCAAGATCGACAAAGAAAAAGCCGAAAAAATGGCGAAGAAACTGCAAAAAGGTGGCAGTTTTAACTTTGAAGATATGCTGATGCAATTCGAACAGATGAGCAAAATGGGCGGCATGATGGGTTTTCTGGACAAGTTGCCAGGTATGAGCAACTCAGGAATTCAGCAGGCGCTAGAGCAGGCTAATCCTGAAAAGCAGGTCAAGAAAATGGAAGCTATCATTCAGTCTATGACTGTAAAAGAGCGCCGTAATCCTGATCTGATTAACCCGAGCCGTAAAAAACGTATTGCTGCTGGTTGTGGTATGGATGTTGCTGAAGTCAATAAACTGATTAAACAGCATGCTCAGATGGCAAAAATGATGAAAAAGTTCTCCAATCCCGCAGGTATGAGCAAGATGATGCGTTCACTTGGCAATCTGCAAAAACAGTTTGGTGGCGGTGGTGGCGCAGGCCCGCTTTTTGGCGGAAACGACCCGCAGAAAAAACCTTAACCGTATTTAAAAACAGAGCGCACTAAGCGCTCTTTTTTATTTTCAAGCTTAAGAATTTATATATTTTAAAGTTAAGAAAACCCAACATTTGCTTACCCGAATCAGTCATAGTTTACGGCACACTCAAGGCATTCATCGTCAAAAGTGAGAAGAAAAATGACACAGGTTATTGTAGTTCATGGTTATACCGCTGGCCCTGAACAGAACTGGTTTCCCTGGATTCAACAATATGCCAAACAGCAAAATGTCAGTTTGCAGGTACTACGTCTGGACCCTTCAACAACTCCTAAACTGGAAGACTGGGATCAGCAAATGGCTGAGCAAATTAAAGAGATTAATGAAAACAGTATCTTTATTGGTCACAGTCTGGGCTGTATTGCCACCTTGCATTACTTATCACATCAATTAAAGAACCAGAAGATCAAACAATTGGTACTGGTGGCAGGCTTTAACGGTCGTTTAGGGCGTCTTGAAGAGGTTGACCCTTTTATTGATGCCTGCAAAATTGACCTGGAACTATTAAAGCAGCAGATAGAGCATCGGGTTGTGATCTATTCAGAGGGTGATGACCGTGTACCACCAAAATTTAGCTTGGAACAGGCTAAAAGCCTGGATGCTGAAGTTATCCAGGCTAAGCATCAAGGGCACTTTATTGACTCTGAAGGCTGTACCGAGCTGCCGGAGGTGTGGCAGGCGATTGAACCTTATGTGCTGACTGAATAATAATGAATATAACGTTGTAGCCCCTTGAGCAGTAAATCAGTTTCAACTTCAGGTTGATACTGCTCAAGGAAGCGGGCAAACAGTGGTGCATCGCCTCCAGTTAGAATTAACTGGCGGGGGGACTGTAGCAAGACATGCTTGATAGTACTGAGGAGGCCTAATAATATTCCATGGTGTACTGCATCGAGTGTATTACGGCCAGGGCTCAAGTCATCAAAAGCTGCTTCAGGAATACGAATTCCTTTAGTGTGCTGAATCAATGCATCACGTTGCAGATAGAGGTTCGGCAAAATATATCCACCTAAATGCTGATGACCGTGGGTCAGATCAATAGTCAGTGCTGTTCCACAGCTAATGATACATAAGTCCTGTTTTGGCCGGGCTACGGCAAGAACCTGCAGCCAGCGGTCAATACCGAGCTGCGTGACATCATAGGCACATTCAAGGCCAGCATATTCAGCATGAACTTTGGCAAAAGTTACAGGAATATTCAGGAACCTTAAAATTTTATAAATACGGTCATTATTTTTTTTATCCTGAACCGAGGATACGCCAACCCGGGATAAATCTAAACTTTTAAAGTGCTGAATCAGACCTAACAGCAAGTCAGACGGTGACTGTAAATGCAACTCGGCTGCATGTTCAATCACCTGTTGATCTTCAGTAATCCAGTATTTCAGGCGTGTATTGCCAATATCTAACCATAACTCTCTCATAGCACAACCCTGATTTTTTACTGCTGACGGCGTAAGCGGCCCTGATAAAAAGTATGGCTTTCATCAGCGATTTGTAACGTAACTGCGCCATCATTTTGAATTCCGATGAATTTTCCTTCAGCAATACCTTGATGATGCTCGAAGTAAACCATATCGTTTAAAAAAGCGGCATGATGATTAAAGCGGTTTGCCAGCTGATGGCTACCATGACTAAACCATTCTCCTGCCTGCTGGATGGCATGGTAAAGTTCGGCGATAAGTTGCATTAAATCTGTTTGAGCCAAACCCAGCTGTGTCAATGAAGTTACCGACTGGTCGAGTACATCATGTATCTGGTAAATGTTGATCCCTACGCCAATAATAGCCTGCTGTGCAGTAATCGGTTCCACCAGAATGCCGCCCCATTTTCCTTGATGGCTGTAAAGATCGTTTGGCCACTTGACCTGAAGTTTAAGTGGTTGTAAAGAAGGGCATTGCAAGATGTTCAGGGCTATTTCAAGAGCCAGCCGGCCGTCTATTGCTGTTCCTGTCTGTAGCAATGTGCTTAAATAAATGTTTCCTTCAGGCGATACCCAAGGCCTCTGATGCTGGCCACGCCCTTGAGTTTGTCTGGCACTACAGACCAGTGCAGACTTTATTCCTTTCTGTGCAATTTCACGGACATCATCATTGGTTGAGGTGGTCTCTGCTTTAAGTACTACTGCCTCAGGGTAATGGTGTGTTTGCGCCAGGAGTTGCTGGAGCCGGCGGGAATCTAAATCCATATTGAAATAAAGAGAAATGAGAAATTAATGATGGAGTTAATCATATATTTGCTGATTGGTGCAATTGCATGTTTTGCTGCCGGTCTGTTTGGAGTAGGCGGTGGCCTGATTATTGTTCCTATTCTTTATATCGTTTTTACCCAGTTAAATTCTGATCCGAATGTGCTGATGCATATGGCGGTTGGTACTTCTCTAGCCACCATCATTGTTACTTCAATCAGTTCGGTAATGGCACATCATAAACGCGGTGCCGTATTATGGGCAGTGTTTAAAAACTTGGCTCCTGGCTTGGTTCTTGGTTCTTTTCTGGGAGCGGGTGTGGCAGATCTGCTGTCTGGACAGCATCTGCAGCTGGCTATTGGGCTGTTTGCCATATGGGTTGCATACAAGATGTTCAGGGGCGCACATGTTCAGGTAAATCCGGACCGCACATTACCTTCTGCACCGGTACAAATGCTGGCCGGAGGAGGTATTGGTATAGCTTCTGCCATTTTTGGCATTGGTGGAGGCAGTCTGACAGTGCCTTATTTAAACCGGCATGGTGTGATCATGCAAAAGGCTGTAGCTACCTCTGCGGCCTGTGGCTTACCAATTGCCATTGCAGGGGCCTTGGGCTTTATCTGGTTTGGACGCCAAGCAAATGTAGAAGTGCCAAATGCGATTGGCTATGTTCATATCTATGCATTTATTGGTATCAGTACAATGAGTTTCATTACGGCCAAGCTGGGTGCCAGAGTCGCCCATATGCTTTCTGCCGCTATGCTCAAAAAGTGCTTTGCCGGACTGTTGAGTGTCGTAGGTGTATATTTTATCTATCAGGCAGTCAGTATTTATTTCTAAAGCTTTCTCTTTCATGATGTGAGAATTGACCTAAAATACCTGAAAATTGTCCGACAATGACATAGTTTTAAAGTTTAAAGCTGTCAACAATTCATTTACCAATAAAAAACTGCATTCAGTGCAGTTTATATAAATAAAAGTAGGTGAGTCATGACAGTTAAAGCAACAGACAGTCTCTCTGAACAAATTGCTAAAAGCATTGCTGAACAGATTATCAGCGGAGAACTGGTTGAGGGTGAACGGATACAGGAATTGAGAATTGCCAAGGAGCTGGATGTCAGCCGTGGGTCAGTCCGTGAAGCACTGCTTTTATTAGAGCGTACTCATCTGATTGAGATTTATCCGCGTCGGGGGGCAATTGTAGCTGAAATGTCGCCTCAACAGGTTCGGGCACTATTTGATACCAGTTGCTTGCTGCTCGGGCAGGTGGTCCAGCAGATCAGTCAGGGCTGGCGTGGTACAGATGCCCAAATTCTACAGCAACTTCTGGTTTATTTGCAGGAGCAGGTAAAACATGGCCATACAGAAAAATTTTATGATCAGATTTTCGAATATCTGATGGAGCAGCAAGGATTAGTTGTCAATCTCTATTTAATGAAATTTCTGAATGAGCTGTTACCTTCTTTGAGACGTAGTTATTTTCTGACCTTAAATACTTCACGTCGTGAGCTGCAGGAGTCATTTGAACTGTTTAAATTAGTGATTGATGCTATTTTGAACCGAAATTCACAACAAGCCACTTTATTTATGGAAGATTTTTGTCGACACTTGCGCAACCTTGTGTTGGAATCGCTGACACGAATGAAACAGATCGAATTAGCTTGGGCCCGTCGCTCGCATCGCTAATCAGGACACTATGCGTTTAAGCAGTTTAAAACTTTCCGGCTTCAAATCGTTTGCCGATTCAACCACCTTGAATTTCAGAGATAGCCGCAGTGCAGTGGTAGGCCCAAATGGCTGTGGCAAATCTAATGTGATTGACGCTATCCGCTGGGTAATGGGCGAGTCTAGTGCTCGTCAGCTGCGAGGTGGCAGCATGCAGGATGTTATTTTTACCGGTACAGCAAAACGAAAACCTGTGGGTATGGCCAGTGTCGAGCTCCGCTTTGACAATACCTATGGAAAACTGGGCGGCGCCTACAATGCATATAACGAACTGGCTGTACGTCGACAGGTTAACCGTGAAGGCAAGTCTGAATATTTTCTTAATGGTACGCGCTGCCGCCGCCGCGATATAACTGATATCTTTTTGGGAACCGGTTTGGGCCCACGTTCCTATGCCATTATTGAACAGGGCATGATTAACCGGCTGGTAGATGCCAAACCTGATGAAATGCGGGTTTTCATTGAGGAGGCCGCCGGTATTTCACGTTATCAGGCCCGTCGCCGAGAAACGCTGCTACATCTTGAACATACCACTCAAAACCTATCCCGTCTGGAAGATATTGCGCTAGAGCTTAAAAGTCAGCTAAAAAGTTTAAAAAAACAGGCCGAAACTGCAGTTCAGTACAAGGAACTGGAAAACCGGATTCGTACCCTTAAAATCGAAATTCTCTCTGTGCAATGTGAACGAAGCCAGCATTTGCAGCAGGAATATACCTTGCAGATGAATGAACTGAGAGAGTCTTTTAAACTGGTGCGTTCTGAGCTACATACTCTAGAGCATAATCTGACCTCGACCAGCGAGCTGTTTCAGCGGTTATTGCAGCAATCTGCCCCTTTACAGAGTGAGTGGCAGCAAGCTGAAAAAAAAATGGCTGAACTCAAAATGACGCTGGAACAGAAGCAGTCACTATTTCAGCAAAACACCACGATGCTTAACCAGCTTGAGCAGCAGAAAGTTCAGACTAAAGAACGGCTGAAGTTGATTGAGCTTCAGCTGGAAAATCTGTATCAGCAACAGGAACAGCTGGATGAGCAGACACAGCAACAGGAACAGCAGCACCAAGGTCGGACTCAGGATATACAACTTTTAAAAGCCCAGCAGCAACAGGTAGGGCAACAGTTTGAGCAGCTCAAACAACAGGTCGAAAAACAGCAACAGCAGAAAATGCAGATGTTGGCGCAGACCGAGCAGCTCTTAAAAAATATTGGTCGGATTGAACAGCAACGTGAAACCTTACATACCCAGATTGCCCAGCTTCAACAGCAGTATGAATCAGATGAGCTTAAACAGCGACATACTGAAAAACAGCAGTTGCAACAGCAGATTGAAGTTTTAGAACTGCAGATTAATACAAGAAAGCAGAAAATTATCGGGCTTGAATCAGTCTATACACAAAAGAGCAGTAAACTGGGAGAGCTGAAATCATCAATTCAGATACTATATTCTGAACAGAAAAACCTGAAACAGTTGATGACTCAATATGGCCCGGTAATCCAGAAAGACCAGGTACAGTTAGTACAAATACTTAAACTGAACAAGCAGGCCAAACCATATGCAAGCCTCATTGAAAAGTTTCTGTCTAAATGGCTGACTGCACATGTGCTAGAGACCGGGCAAAGCTTCAGCGAGAACATTTCAAGACAACTTAAAGGCCATTCAGATGAACTCATTCAACTGGACCACTTACCCTGTTTAGCCAACTGGATTGAAACACCACATTATTCTTTATGGACTCAGGTTGCGGTCGCTACAACTTTATCTGAAGCGCTATCTTTAAAGGATAAACTGCATACTGGTCAGTCCATCCTGACACTCGATGGTTATCATGTAGGTGCAGATTGGGTCATTGCACTTTATTATGATGATGACAGCCAAGCCGGACAAGGTATGTTAAGCCACCGTATCCGTCTGGAAGAAATCGAAGCATTATTAATGCAGTCTGGTGAGCAGCTGGAACAGCAAGAAGCTCAGCTGTTAACGGTCAAGCAGCAAGTCCAGACCGAGCAGCATCAACAGCAATTACAGCTGGATCTGCTTAAGCAGCAGCAAACAATATTACAGCAGCTTAATATCAGCATTGCTAAAATACAAAGTACCGCACAGGCACTGAAATTACAGCAGCAGCAATTACATATCCAGCTGCAACAGTTTGATCTTCAGCTGCAAGAAGATGCCATGCAAAAGGATGATCTGGAAATTGATCTGCATGCCCTAGATTTAAAGCTTGAGCAGATACTGCCAAACTATAAAGCCCAGCAGTTCCAGTTTGAAGAATTGACTGAGCAGCTGGAAAGTACCCAGCAAAATCTGCAAAATGCCCAACAGGAGCTGGATTTAATACGCCGGCAGGCAATACAAACCAAGCAACAGATTGAATTGCTGGAAAAAGATGCTTCATTTTTGAAAGTCCAGTATCAGCAGATTATAACGCAAATAGAGCAGTCTAAAAAATTTGTTGACCCTATTCAGCTGGAGTTACCTAATCTGGAGTCGCAATTTTCACAGCAGCAGCAACTTACTGAAAATTTAGAAAAAAGCTGGCATAAATGGCAAGTTGAACTGAATCAGGTTCAGGAAAAACAACAGCAACTGACGGAACAGCGTCATCGTTTTCAGCAGCAGGATGAGTCTTTGCGTACCGAGCTGGAAGAAAAGCGTCTAGCCTGGCAGGCGGCCAAATCAGACTTTTTGCATTATGCTGAACAGCTTAAAGAATTAAATAGCGAGCCGGTTTTAGGGCTAAAGATTGATTTGTCTGGTCATCAGCAGCAGCTTGAAAAAATACAGCAAAAATTTGAAAAAATTGGTGCAGTAAATCTGGCTGCTTCACAGGAATATGATGAGGTAAGCCAGCGTTTTGAAGAGCTGAGTCATCAGATGCGGGACTTGGAAAATACTGTAGAGCAGCTAAAAAATGCCATGAAGAGTATCGATCAGGAAACCCGCAAGCTGTTTATGAGTACTTTTGATCAGGTAAATGCCGAGCTACAGGTACTATTTCCTAAAGTCTTTAATGGCGGTGAGGCCAGTCTGAGCTTGGAAGATGACTGGCAATCTGGTATTAAATTAATGGCACGGCCACCTGGGAAACGTAACAGTTCTCTGGCTTTATTGTCAGGTGGAGAGAAAGCACTGACTGCACTGGCCTTGGTATTTGCAATTTTCAGGCTAAATCCGGCTCCGTTTTGTGTACTGGATGAAGTTGATGCACCTTTAGATGATGCCAATGTTCAGCGGTTTTGTAATTTGGTAAAAGAGCTTTCTGAACAGGTACAATTCATTTACATTACACATAATAAAATTGCAATGACCATGGCAACAGACTTACTCGGTGTAACCATGCCTGAGCCAGGAACATCAAAATTAGTCACAGTCAATTTAGAACAAGCAAAAGAATACGGTTTAGTCACGGAGGCATAAGTATGGAAGTCACTACCCTGATAGGGATTATTGTTGCTGTTATTATTATTCTGGTCGGGCTGCGTATGATGCTGAAAAAGCCAAATACGGCACCCTCACTCGAATCTGAACTTTATATAGACCCGCAAAGCAACAAGCCGGTGATTCCCCGTCATGTCCGTGACCAGCTACAGGCCAGCGAGAGTGCAGCTACGCCAACAGTGCGTAAAGAACCACAGCTTGATCAGAGCTCGGCCACTCAACAGTCTGTACCAATAGCCGGACAACATTCTAACCAAGCTTCAGAACCTGAAGTATCTGCTTCTCAGTCTGTCTCTACAGATAAGGCTGAAACTCGGGCTCAGCCAGAAGCACCTGCAGAAGCTATTGCTTTGAGTGAAACTCAGGCGCAAGTAAAGAAAGTAGAAAAGACAACTTCAGAATCAACTGAAGTGGCTGATGGGTCTGAGCCAAAAGAGCCGGAATTTAGCTTGAATCCTACTATTGAAACTGCCGAAATTGCCGAGTTTGATGGTGAAAGTAATATCCTTGATGTACATTTACATGAACAGCAGCGCTGTGATGATGAAAGTGCTCTAGCAACTGCGCAGCAGATTATTGCACTGAATGTTTATCCGAATCCGCGCCGTGCTTTATCAGGTGATAAAGCCCTGAAGGTACTGTTAAAATATGGTTTGCGTTATGGTGAGATGTCCTGCTTCCACCGCTATGAAAAAACAGAAGAACAAAGTCCACTGATGTTCTCTGTACTGCGTATTACTGATGAAGGTCCAGCAGGTTTTGACCTTGAAAGTCTGTCTACCGAGCAAGTACAGGGTTTGGCTTTCTTTCTGGCATTGCCAAATCCGAATGCTATTACCGGTTTTGATATGATGACCAGTATTGCCGGCCTGATTGCGCGGGAAATTGATGGTAAAGTATATGATGAACAGAATCTTGAGTTTACGCCACAGCTTAAAGAGCACTGGCGTCATCAAGTGATTGATTACCGGCCGGATCATGTCAGTGTCTGATCCGGCATTTAATTAAAAAACAGATTAAAAGCAGCATCAGGGCGGGAGTATCCGCCCTTTTATATGGTGAATCTTATGGAATCTACAGCAGGCATTGTGACGCAGATGCGTCAACTTATACAGCTGATCGCACAGCATAATCACGCTTATTATGTAATGGATCAGCCCAGTATTTCCGATAATGAATATGATTCCCTGTTTCATCAGTTAAAAGCACTCGAAGAGCAGTATCCGGATCTTGTTCAAAATGATACGCCGACTCGTCGTGTAGGTGGACAAGCTCTGAGCAAGTTTATGTCAGTCAGACATGCAGTGCCGATGCTGTCGCTCGGAAACGTGTTTAATAAGGAAGACCTGTTCGCGTTTGCCCGCCGGGTAGAGGAGCGTCTTCCGGGGCAACAGGTCAAGTATGAGGTCGAGTTAAAACTCGATGGGCTGGCTATTTCACTCTGGTACGAAAATGGTGAGCTGGTACGTGGGGTAACGCGGGGCGATGGAGAAACTGGAGAAGATATTACCCAGAATGTTAAAACTATCCGTAATTTGCCAAAGTACCTTTATTCTGATCAGGCTGCTATACCTAAATTGCTGGAAGTGCGAGGGGAAGTTCTAATTCCTAAAACCGGTTTTTTAAAATTAAATGCTGAAAATGAAGCCAAAGGTGAAAAAATATTTGCCAATCCGCGCAATGCTGCTGCTGGAAGCCTTCGCCAGTTAGATCCGGGTATTGCCGCTGCACGTCCATTAGCCTTTTATGCTTATGGAATTGCCCAGTGTGAACCAGAGCATCACTTAAATTCCATGACCGAAAGTCTGCACTGGTTACGTGATCTGGGCTTTGAAATTGCCGAACGGCAATTTTTATGTGATTCGATTGAAGAAGTACAGCGCCGCTATGAAAAAATTATGGAAGAGCGCGCTGACCTGGGTGTAGAAATTGATGGCATGGTGGTTAAGGTAGATAGCCTTAAACAGCAAAAACAGTTGGGCTTTCTAAGCCGGGAACCACGCTGGGCAACTGCCTATAAGTTCCCTGCAATTGCAGCCCTCACTACAGTAGAGAATATAGACTGGCAGGTAGGACGAACAGGTATCCTGACGCCTGTTGCCCGGTTAAATCCGGTATTTGTCGGAGGTGTAACAGTATCCAATGTAACACTACATAATATTGGCGAGATTCACCGTCTGGATGTAAGAATTGGCGATACAGTGAGCGTTTACCGAACCGGAGACGTGATTCCTAAAGTGGAAAAAGTCTGGCCTGAGTTTCGTCCGGACACTGCCGAAGTCATAAACCTACCGGAAACCTGTCCTGTGTGTGCCTCACCTGTAGTGATGCCGGAAGGTGAGGCTTTGGCCCGCTGTTCGGGAGAGTTATATTGTGCAGCACAGCGAATTGAATCAATTCGCCATTTTGTGTCCCGCAAGGCTATGGATATTGAAGGTCTGGGGGACCGCTGGGTAGAGTCACTGCTGCATCTTGAACTGTTGAAAGATGTCTCAGACATTTATCATCTGCACCAGCATCGGAATACGTTGCTTGGCATTGAAAAAATGGGTGAAAAATCAGTTCAGAACCTGATCAATGCAATTGAACAAAGTAAAAAAACTACACTGGCCCGTTTTATTTATGCCTTGGGGATACGAGGTGTCGGTGAAACAACGGCACGGATGCTGGCCAACAGCTTTCAAACCCTAGAAGCCTTGCAACAGGCAGATGTAGATAGCTTGAAAAAAGTGCCTGATGTAGGCGATATAACAGCCGAATGGATTTATGACTTTTTCCGTGCAGAACATAATCTGGAAGTAATTGATCGATTGCTGGCCGCAGGCATCCATTGGGATGCACCAATTGCCTCAACGCGCCAGCCATTGAATGGTGAAAGCTGGGTTTTAACAGGCACACTTGAGCACCTTACACGCGAACAGGCTACCCAGATGTTACAGGCATTAGGCGCACGTGTAAGTGGCAGTGTATCTGCCAAAACTAAATGTGTGGTTGCCGGGGAAAAGGCTGGGTCAAAACTGGAAAAGGCACAAAAGCTTAATATTCAGACACTAAATGAAAAGCAGTTTATTGAGCTAATGGAAACCTATGGTCAAGTAATTTAATGTAAATTAAATTACATGGTTTATCCATATTTATGCTGTTTTTTAGTGCATTGAAAATGTTTTCAAAACCTTATGTAGTAAGGCTTTTACAGTTACAAAAAAGACTGAAAAAATATTTTGAAATGGATGTATTGTTCTTGTAAGTGTGTATAATTTCGCCATCAAAAGCCCTTGCCAATAAGTAGATATATCTACAAACCGGTAGGGGTTTTTCTATTGGAATTCTCTGGAATGGAATACCGAGGTCTTTTTTAATGGTGGTGGCACACTGTGATACTTTTCTCCAGAACAGCAGTTTTAGATAGCGCAGCTCAACTGAGTGCACAACGTCTATCTACACGTTTGAACTTTTTTAGCTTGGGCTTTGGAACGGCGGCCTGGGCGCCCTTGATTCCATTTGCACAGCAGCGTCTAAATTTAAATCATGCTGATTTTGGTTTGTTATTGCTCTGTATGGGTGTAGGGTCAATGATTGCTATGCCTGCGACTGGGGCTCTGGTACAACGAATCGGTTGCCGTGCAATTATTGGCTTTGCGGCGCTGTTGATACTGTTAGTATTGCCGGGGCTTGCTGTCTGGAATACATCAGTAATGATGGCGGTTTCTCTGTTCCTGTTCGGTACAGCTGCAGGAAGTTTTGGGGTTGCCCTCAATTTACAGGCAGTTATTGTAGAGAAGAACAGTCTGCGTGCCATGATGTCGAGTTTTCATGGTATGTGCAGCTTAGGTGGCTTAGCTGGTGTAATGACTGTAACGGCGCTTTTAGCGGCTGGCGTATCGCCACTGATCAGTGCGCTGGCAGTAAGTATTATGCTACTCGTCATCAGCATTATTGCGGTCCCAGCTTCATTAAGTGAAATTGAACGCGATGAACAGATTGAAGCAGACACGGCAGAGCATAAAAAAAGTCATAAAAAACTGCCTGCGCCTATTATCTTGCTGATTGGACTGATGTGCTTTATCGCATTTTTATCGGAAGGTGCGGCCATGGACTGGAGTGGCATTTACCTGACCAGCAAATATGGTGTTAATCCCGCTTTTGCAGGGCTGGCTTACACTTTCTTTGCGATTGCCATGACATTGGGCCGTTTCTCGGGGCGTTACCTGTTGAAAAAACTGGGTGAAAAAAATATTGTAACTTATAGCGCCATTTGTGCTGCTACAGGTTTAGCAGTAGTGGTACTGGCTCCACATTGGTTTATTGTACTGTTAGGTTATGCACTGGTTGGTCTGGGTTGTTCAAATATCGTACCTGTCATGTTTTCACGTGTTGGACGTCAGAACTTTATGCCTAAAGCGGCAGCCCTATCTTGTGTATCGACTATGGCTTATACAGGATCTCTGTCTGGCCCGGCATTGATCGGTGTAATTGGTGAGATGACCGGCTTAACCATCATGTTTGCGAGTGTGGCAGTATTATTGGCTACTGTAGCTATTTTAAACCGGTTTACTCGAGTAGACCCCGCCTAAAGTCAGCTTATTTAAACGCCACTACATAAAAACCGGTAAGCTGGAAGTTTACCGGTTTTTTTATGGACAATACTTCTATATAAATATATAAACTGAGGGCACTACAGCAATTGATAAACTGGATTGGCTGTATCACGGCCAGGCCGTTTAAAGTTCTGCAATTCATTATTTTGACGCAGGTCAACCAGAAATGCATTACGCCAGTCATTAATATCAAAAGCTTTAAGCCCCGCAATCAGTTTTTGATAACGGCGGGTACGTTCCTCTTGAGGCATATCTAGCGCAAGTTTTAATGCTTGAACCATTGCTTTAGGATCCTCTGGATCAACAATAATAGCTTCTGGCATCTGCTCAGCAGCCCCTGTATATTTTGAAAGGATCAATACACCAGGATTTGCAGGGTCCTGAGCTGCAATATATTCTTTTGCTACCAGGTTCATACCATCACGGATTGAACTGATCCAGCAGATACTTGATTTGCGGTAGATGCCCATTAATGCCTCATGAGCAACGACATCATGACTGCATTCAATTGGCAGCCAGTCATCTTGAGCAAATTGTGCATTAATAGTTTTAACCTTCTCTTTTAGACGTTTAAATAATTCCTGATAAGCCACAATATCCAGACGGCATGGGCAGGCAATCTGTAAATCTGTTACTTGACGGTTATATTCCGGATAAGTAGCTAAAAAGTCGGAATATGCATTAAAACGTTCAAGTAATCCTTTGGAATAATCAATTCGGTCAACCCCAATAACAGTCTGCTGTTTACCTAAGGCATCAAAGTCAAAAACAGACTGTGAGTCATCGGCATACTGACGGGCTACTTTCTGAATATGATCTGGATTGACCCCAATCGGATAACATTTAATAGTGGTAATGCGTTTCTGGTAACTAAGCAGGTATTGCTGAATCTTTTGTGCCTGAAGTAGGGTGGTGCAGGCCTGCATACACAGGTTCTGATCATGTTCAGTTTGTAAACCCACCACATCATACTGACATAGGTCTTGAATGAGGCGGTTTGCCATAGGTATCTGGCGCCATATGGCTAAACGTGCAAATGGAATATGCAAGAAGAAGCCGATTTTGTTTTGCATGCCTAATTCACGGCAATAGTGTGCTACGCTAAAAAAATGATAGTCATGAACCCAGATCACATCATCTGGCTGGGCAATATCTTTTAGTTTTTCAGCAAATAAGCGGTTTACCTGCTGATAGGTTTCATATTCTTCAGCATTACATTCAATCAGGTCTGCGCGCTCATGCATCGCAGGCCATAGTGTATTATTGGCAAAACCGCAGTAGTACTGCTCATATTGCTGGTGAGTCAATGGACAAGTCAGATATTCTACATTTTTATTATTAATGCGACCAAACTCGGCTTGTTGATCATTATTGATTTGTTCGCCATTCCAGCCTAACCATATCCCGCCGGTTTCATCAAGTGCATCCTGTAACGCCACTGCCAAGCCTCCCGCAGCGGGCTTGTCGGGATTTGGCAGACTAACACGATTCGATAATACGATTAGTTTAGACATGCTTTTTCTCCATTTGGTGTTTGATTCTGTGTCAAAACACGCGTTTTTAAGAATTCTGAAAATAGTGCAAGAAAATCAGCTACTGTTTTAATATCTTTGAGCCGATAATGAGCCTGGGTTTCTCCTGGGCCGACTTTTATACTTATACCGTTATGGTTATTTATTGTTCTAAAACCAGATTCATCGGTTTTATCATCACCTATAAAAATCGGTAAAACTTGAGTAAGTTCCAAATGCTTTAATATGGTATTTATTGCTTCTCCTTTATCGGCTTTTCGAGGAAGTAATTCAATAACACATTTACCTTCATTGATTTTAAGTGCCGTATGAGATTGATGCAGTACCTGCATAATTTGCTTTGCTGTGTCTGCTAGTTCAGGACACTGCCGGTAATGCAAAGCAACCGAGTACTGTTTATCCTCAATTAACAGCTGGGGATAAGATGCACAAGCTGCTTTTAAATCCTGCCTCAAGCGAACAAAATCAATCTGACTCAGATCAGGTTTGAAATGTGTATGAGCATCAATTTGGATATCTAGCCCATGCAGTCCAGCAACTGGAATGCATAAGGGGGCAAAAAGAGACTGGGCGACCTGTACATGTCGGCCGGTTACCGCAATAACAGGCACATCAAGCTTTAAAATGGTCTGAAGAATATTTAATGTGTTTTCAGGAATAAAACTATCTTCGGGATCATCCTGAAAATCAGAAAGTGTGCCGTCAATATCGAGAAACAAACAATAATGAGTATTTTCCTTATGACCATCTGCAATCATCTTCTGTAATGAAACAGCAGAGAACTGTACTGTGGCAGAGGAAAATGCAGATTCGTTCATTGCTCAAATAGCCTGATTATTCTGATAAATGGTCTATCTTATTTATCATTAAAAGTTGACTTTTGGCCGGAATTTATTATTAAACCTACATAAGGTTAACAACCTTTACATACTTTATTCACATTAACAATATAGTAAAAATAAGCCAATTTGATATGTTGCGTGAGTGCTGTCTAAAAAATTGAAAGACCTGGCTTTTTCTATATTATTTATAAAAAGTAGGATCCAGCTGCTTTATATAGTTCACTCAAATAATATTAAAACCCGTTTTTGAGAGGTATTTAGTTATAGCTCAGCAGTTAATAAGATTACTTTTTTAATTTTTTGTAAATAAATTAAATGACTTTAAAAAATCGCCAATCTCAAAATAAGAAAAATCTATTATGAAAACAACCAATTAATTGATGATATAAAATGCAAATGCGTATGCTTCTCATTTTTAATTTATATAAATCATAAACTTACATAATTTTAATTTTGCATTCTAAATACCAATCACCCATAATAACTTTAAAATGATGAGGAGTAAGAATATGCGCGGCAATCCAGAAGTCATAGACTACTTAAATATGTTGATTGGTGGCGAACTGGCAGCTCGCGATCAATACCTGATTCATTCTCGCATGTATGAAGATTGGGGCCTGAGTAAAATCTACGAAAGAATTGACCATGAAATGCAGGAAGAAGCAGCTCATGCTGATGCAATTATCCGTCGTGTCCTGTTTTTAGGCGGTACACCTAATATGGAACGTGACAGTATTGATGTTGGTTCAGATGTTTGTACCTGCTTAAAAGCTGATCTTGCACTTGAATATCATGTGCGTGAAAAACTGGCCCGTGGTATCCAGTTATGTGAAGAAAAAGGGGATTACATCAGCCGTGACATGTTACGCCAGCAGTTGTCTGATACTGAAGAAGATCATACATATTGGCTGGAAAAACAGTTAGGTTTGATTGAATTGATTGGCCTGCAAAATTATATCCAGTCTCAAATTTAAAATTTGTATGATTCAAGCAAGCCCAGTCAGAAGATTGGGCTTTTTAATGACTGTATTCTATTGAGCAGTATTTTATAGTAGAACCGATCAATTAAATCAGATTAAGCATGCAAAAGATTTTACTTATTAGTGGCTGGGGCTTGGGCCTTCAGCCTTTAGCCGGACTTAAAACTGCTCTTGAAAACCTGTATTTTCAGGTTGAACTGATTGATATATTCGACAGTTTTAAACCGGCAGTTTTGGAGGGGGTGCTTCAAAAAGCGGTTAAAGCTGATATATTAATGGGCTGGTCGTTAGGAGGTCAGCTTGCCACTATTCTGGCTCAGAAGATTTTTGAACAGACCGGTCAGGCTAAAATTCTGGTTACATTGGCTTCCAATCCGTGCTTTGTTGCTACGGAAGAATGGCCAAATGCAATGTCTCGTGTAACTTTTGAGGCATTTAAAGGTGCTTTTCTAAATGACAGGGAATCTACTCTGAAGCGTTTTTGTCATCTAATCGGTACAGGCGGAGTTATGGCTCGTAACGATATAAGATCTCTACAAAGTTTTATTAAAACTGATGATCCTATAAATCTGATTTCTGGTTTACAGCAACTTGAGCAATTAAATTTAGTTTCAATCTTACAAAAATATCCAGGTCGACAGTATCATCTCGTCTCTGAACAGGATCAGCTAATACCTTGCCAGATTATCACTGATTTTCATTTTTTAAAGGCAAATTTACTTACAACTGAACTGTTGCCTAATGTCGGACATGGTTTCCCTTATAGTGAAATTATATTAACTAGCAAAAAAATTTGTAGTTTTTTAAATATGACTTAGGGAAATATAAACTTTGTTGTTTCTCGCAATTTATTTTATTGCTTTACGCTATTAAGATGCATGAGTTATATAAATAATAGTTTTAATGTGAAGGATGGGTGTTAGATGGCTGACTTATTTGATCTTGAGCATCTTTGGCATCCTTATACTTCTATGACTCAGCCTTTACCAGCTTTTAAGGTAAAACGGGCCTATGGCTCAACTATCGAACTGGAGAATGGTCACAAGCTTGTTGATGGTATGTCATCTTGGTGGTGTACTATTCATGGTTATAATCATCCTGAATTAAATCAGGCGGTTCAAGATCAGTTACAAGATATGGCACATGTCATGTTTGGTGGACTGACCCATAATCCTGCGATTGAGCTGGGCAAGCTTCTTCTGAATATTACGCCACCAAGTCTCGATAAGATTTTCTATGCTGATTCCGGTTCGGTTGCAGTTGAAGTCGCTTTAAAAATGGCAGTGCAGTATTGGAGCGCCCAAGGCCAGCTGAAGAAGACTAATTTTGTTACGCCTCGCTCCGGGTATCATGGTGATACCTGGAATGCAATGTCGGTATGTGATCCAGTAACCGGCATGCACCAGATTTTTGGTAGCAGTCTGCCCAACCGTTTTTTTGTTCCGGCTCCACAAACTGCTTTTGATGAAAAGTGGAATCCGCAAGATATTGCAGAGCTAGAGCAAACTTTAGTACAGCATCATACCTGTATTGCCGCGCTGATTCTGGAACCCATTGTACAGGGTGCAGGAGGTATGCGTTTTTATCATCCTGAATACTTGCGTCAAGCCAAGCTACTTTGTGAAAAGTATCAGATCCTGCTTATATTTGATGAGATTGCTACCGGTTTTGGACGCACTGGTAGACTGTTTGCTTGGGAACACGCGGGCGTCGAGCCGGATATCATGTGTATAGGAAAAGCCTTAACTGGCGGATACATGACTTTGTCAGCAACTTTAACCAGTAAAGCGATTGCTGAAAAAATCAGTCAGGGAGAGGCAGGGGTATTTATGCATGGGCCTACTTTTATGGCCAATCCACTTGCCTGTGCAGTTGCCCTTAAAAGTACACAGTTATTACTGGCTCAAGACTGGCAAGCCAACATCTGCCGTATTGAACAGCAACTCAAACAGTACTTACCTGCACTATCTCAACTGGAGTATGTTGAGGATGTTCGAATATTAGGTGCTATCGGTGTTGTTGAACTGACTGTGCCGGTAAATATGCAAATTCTACAGCAGGAATTTGTCCGTCGTGGAATTTGGGTACGCCCGTTTGGAAGGCTGGTATATGTGATGCCTCCTTATATCATCACTTGTAATGAACTGGATTATTTACTTCAGCAGTTGGTAGAAGTAGTGCAACAGCTACAGGAGCTTCAGCATGAAACTGCTTGAGCATTATACCAAGCAGCTGGAGCAGTTAAGACAGCAGGGGAATTTTCGCCAGTTTACTGCCAACCGGCAACAAGGACGGATCATTGAAATTGCAGGCCAGCATATGCTGAATCTGTCTTCTAATGATTACCTGGGTCTGGCTGCTGATCTCGAATTAAGGCAGGTCTTTTTTGATCAGTGCCCTCTGGAACAGCGCTGGCTCAGTTCCTCTTCATCACGTCTGCTTACTGGTAATTTTCCGGAATATGAACAGCTGGAAGCCTGTATGAGCCAGGCTTTTGACGGGCGTGCAGTGTTGCTGTTCAATAGTGGCTACCATATGAATATAGGGATTTTACCAGCATTAAGTGATGGTAAGACTCTGATTCTGGCCGATAAACTGGTGCATGCCAGCATGATTGATGGGATTCGCCTGTCCTCAGCCAAATATCTGCGGTACCGTCACAATGATTTAAACCATTTACAGCAACTCTTGCAAAAGTATCATGCAGATAACACTTATGAACGCATCATTGTGGTCACCGAATCTATTTTTAGTATGGATGGTGATGAAACAGACCTGAACCAGCTGGTGTCGCTAAAACGGCAGTTTGCAAAAGTTATGTTGTATGTCGATGAAGCTCACGCTATTGGTGTCCGCGGAGCGCGGGGATTAGGCTGTGCGGAACAATATGCAGTAATTAACCAGATTGATTTTCTGGTAGGCACCTTTGGTAAGGCGCTTGCTTCAGTGGGAGGATATCTGGTCTGTGAACCTGTAATTCGTGAATATCTGATTAACAGTATGCGTCCACTTATTTTCAGTACCGCATTACCTCCGCTTTCGATAGCTTGGACTCGGTTTGTTTTCGAGCATATGCAAAAAATGCAGAAGCAGCGCGATCATTTGGCAGATTTAAGCCATCATTTACAGCATAAAGTTCAGAGTCTTGGTTTTTGCTGTCCCTCAAGTAGTCATATTGTTCCAGTTATTATCGGAGATAGTCAGCGGGCACTAGACAAAGCCAACTATTTACAAGCACAAGGTTTTTATATCATGCCAGTACGCCCACCTACTGTACCGGCCAATAGTGCACGACTGAGAATCTCACTGACATCACAAATTCAGCCAGAAGAAATTGAACAATTGGTAGCATTACTGTGAGTCAAAATTTTCATATAGATACCGGGTTGATTGCCCAGCGCTTCGCTAAAGCTACCTCCAGTTATTCTGAACATGCAGTCGCGCAAAAGATAATTTGCCAGCGATTAATTGAAATGATGCGCCGGCATATAGCCATACAACTTCCTCGAGTACTGGAACTGGGCTGTGGCTCAGGTCACTTAACAATATTACTGCAACAGAACTTTCAGATTGAACAGCTCATACTCAATGATCTGTATCCTGAGGTCAGACAGCATTTTTCTGCTGCTGAACAGCTGGACTGGTGTATTGGAGATATTGAACGGCTTGATTTTCCGGGACAACTTGACGCTATTATGTCCAGTTCAGTCTTGCAATGGATGCATGACCTGGAGCAGGTATTTAAGAAATGCAGCGAGGCATTAAAATCACAGGGCTGGTTTTGTTTTTCAAGCTTTGGTTCAGAAAACTTGCGTGAGATTAAAACTTTAACGGGTCAGGGGTTAAACTACCTCAGTCTGGAAGAGCTAAAAGAAAAAATGTGCAAATCAGGGTTTGAAGTCCTTGAAATACAGGAAGAGCAGGAAACCTTATATTTTGAGCATCCAAAACAGGTTCTCCAGCATTTAAAACTGACCGGCGTAACGGCAACCAGTAGTCAGCATCGCTGGACTAAGCAGTCACTATACAAGTTTTATGATCAGTATCAGCAGTTTGTAAAGAGTCCAGCTTATGAGGGAATACAGCAATATCCATTAACTTACCACCCAATTTATTGTATAGCTCGGAGAGTTCGATGACAGGCTCAATTTATTTCGTGAGCGGAATTGATACTGGTATAGGAAAGACCTTTGCCACTGGTTATCTGGCCAAAATCTGGAATGAACATGGTACCCGTACTATTACACAGAAACTGGTACAAACCGGAAATATCAACATTTCTGAGGATATCGAACAGCACCGTACTATTATGGGCATGGGCTGGTTTGCCGAAGATGAAGAAAAGCTTACGATGCCGGAAATTCTGTCTTATCCAGCTTCGCCGCATCTTGCAACAAAAATTGATGGGCGTGAGATTGATCTGGATAAAATTCATGCTGCGACTCAAGAACTGGCTAAACGTTATGATGCAGTGCTGCTAGAAGGTGCCGGCGGGCTTATGGTTCCTTTAACAGATGATGTGCTTACTATTGATCATGTAGCAGCTCATCAGTTCCCTGTTATTCTAGTTACCTCAGGACGTCTGGGAAGTATTAATCATACGTTACTGAGTCTGGAGCTGCTGAAAAGCCGAGGGGTAGAGCTGTTTGCTGTGGCCTATAATGGAATGGATGATTCTCAAGACCCGCTAATTGCCTGTGATACATCAAATTATCTACGGGCTTACATGACAAAGCATTTCCCGGAAGCAGAATGGATTGAAATCCCGGTGATCCGTTAAAAAAAGTCGCCAAGGCGACTTTTTTGTTTAAAGCAGTAAAAGACCGTTTTAAAACTTCTTCGGACTATAAGGCTTGCGTGGTGCAGCAGTTTGTTCTGTTCCTTCATTCTCGCGGCGCTGTTGACGCAAATAACCACCGCGGCGGGCTGCCATAGGTTTTTCAGCCATACGTTCAGTACGACGTTTCGCCATACCATACAGGCCAGTACCTTGACGCGGTTTAAGCTCAACCGACTTGGTCAGGTTGTCAATATCTGCTTTATCCAGCTCAATCCAGCGTCCAGTGCGTAGCTCGCGCGGTAGAATAACCGTGCCATAGCGAGTACGTAAAAGACGACTTACTTTTAAACCCTGTGATTCGAAAATACGGCGAACTTCACGGTTCCGTCCTTCTTTAACCACGACCTGGTACCAGCGATTAATACCATCACCACCAATTTCAGAAAAGGATTCAAACTTGGCCGGGCCATCATCTAGTACGACGCCATTTAGCATATTCTGACGGATCTGCGGGGTAACTTCGCCCATAACACGGACTGCGTATTCACGTTCGATCTCATTTGAAGGATGCATCAGACGATTTGCAAGCTCGCCGTCATTGGTAAACAGTAAAAGGCCGGTAGAGTTAATGTCCAGACGGCCTACCATAACCCAGCGGTCATTGGCGATTGTAGGCAAATGATCAAATACAGTCGGACGTGACTCTGGATCATTGCGTGAACAGATTTCACCTTCTGGCTTATAGTAAATCAGAACGCGACGACGAATCTCATCTTCAATCTGAAATTGCACCTTACGGCCATCAATACGCAATTCGTCGCCTGGTTCAATACGCTCACCGACCTGAGCAACACGACCATTGACACTTACGCGACCAGCAGCAATGACCTCTTCCATATAACGGCGAGAACCTAGCCCGATACGTGCTAGGACTTTTTGCAATTTTTCACTCATGACAGCATAACCTTAGAAATAATTATCAACAGTCCACCTATTCATGACATTGCTGCATTAGCATCAAGCGTCATGAAAGCTTCCTTGGCATCCTGCAGGGGAGGCAATTGACCTAATGAAGCCAGGCCAAAAGCATTTAAAAATTGAGACGTCGTCACTAACAACGCGGGGCGTCCCGGAATCTCTCGGAAACCGGATTCTTTAATCCAGTTCCAGTCAAATAATGTTTTCAAAATCTGGCTATTATTCGAAACTCCGCGAATCTGTTCAATATCTGCACGTGTAACAGGCTGATGATAAGCAATGACAGCTACTGTTTCGAGCAAAGATGGGGAAAGCCGGGTTGGCCGCTCCGGCCAAGTCTGGGCAATAATCTGTTTGTATCTGGCACGAACCTGAAAACGAAAGCCCTGAGCACTTTCGACCAGCTCAATTGAACGGCCATGTTGTAAAACAGCCAGCTGCTGTAAAAACTGTCGCAACTGCTGTTTATTATACTGGTTCTGGAAAGCTTCTTTAAGCCTCAAAAGACTGACCGGTGCTTCACTGGCAAAAATAATGGCTTCAAGCTGCATCAGAACTTCATGATGCAGCTCATCAACTGAGAATGCTGCACTTTGGTCGATGGTCATGCTACTGCTCCCTGAATAGTCAAGGGTGCTTCTATTCCGCTATGAATAATCTGGATTCTCTGCTGGCGGGGGAGCTCCAAAACTGCCATGAATGTCACCACCATACCCATTTTACCTTGGCTCGGTTTGAGCAGCTCGTCAAAACTTAAGCTTTTGCCTGATTCGATCAATACTTCAATATAGGCAATCCGCTCTTCAAGTAAAACCGGTTCCTGCTGAATCTGATGAACGACAGGCTCAGGGCGGTTAAAGATGCAATATAGCGCGTCTCGCAGATTTGCAGCTTCATAGCCTTCATAAATACTATTTACTGTTCCTAAACTTACATTCACATTGAATGTATCACGTTCCAAAACTGGCATTTGTCCTAAACGTTCAGCTGCCTGTTTAATGCGCAAATAATTTTCGAGCCGGTCAATCAGCTGCTGCTTGGGATCTTTTTCCAGAGTTATAGCAGCAGGTTTAGGTAATAGCAGTCGGGACTTCAAGTCTGCAAGCAAAGCTGCCATGACCATATAGTCCGCAGTCAGTTCAATGTTGAGAGATTTCATGCTATCCATGTAGGACAGATATTGGCTGGCAATTGGTGCAATATCTAACTGCAGTAAATCAAAGCCATTTTTCTGGATCAGGTAAATTAAAAAGTCGAGGGGACCTTCGAAATGTTCAAGTAAAATTTCGAATGCAGCAGGCGGAATGTAAAGATCATCTGGAATACTGTGCTGCCATTCATCCATTACGCGGATATAAGGCAACTGTTCCATAGAACTATGGGTCGCTTGATTCATTTCGGTTATAGGCCACGCGAATTTTCAAAGGCATGAAAGCTGGAGAACTTCTAGGATCTTGCGCGCAAGAAAGCGAGATCACTAAAAAGCAAAAAATAAGGTGAACGTATTCTAATGGAAAAGCCAAGCTGAATAAATTATAAAAACCATAAAAATGTAAAAAAACTGATAAACCTGCGTGATAGGCAGGAAAGAATAGGGTGAGCTATAGAAATTGGTAAAGAGCCCTTTTAAAGGTCAGGCATCATTTATGGCGTATTCGATCACTTTCTGACAGCTCTCCCGTAAACAAAGGTTTGTTTTGGTCACACTAATCAACAGCTCTTCAGCTATATATACTTCTAAAAAATAACTATAGCTAATATCTTTAATGTTTAGGGTTACGCTCCCGGAGTCTGGTTCTGAGATGACAATTGCTTCAGATTCAAGTGTCCAAGGAAGCTCGGCATAAATAGTGTGATCTTCTGGAAAATTCTCTAAATCAAGAAGAACTTTAAAAAGGTTCATACCAATTGCCTCAGCATCAACTTATCAGATGTTGGGTGCATATAATTTTACAATTGTCCGAGAAAGTGTAAAAACTACTCAAAAGCACTGACATCACCTTCGCCATAGCGGATAATTTCCGGATTTTCTCCAGAAAGGTCTACGATACTAGTGGTGCTTAGCATGCCAAAGCCCCCATCAATGAAAACATCAATACGTTTACCAAGTTGCTGCTCGATTTCGTAAGGGTCATCCAGCGGGTCTTCCTGTCCAGGTAAAATCAGGGTACTGGTGAGTAACGGTTCTCCCAATTCCTGGAGTAACATCTGGCAAATTGGATTACTTGGAATACGTAAACCAATAGTTTTCCTTTTCGGATGCATTAAACGCCGTGGTACTTCACTGGTGGCAGGAAGAATAAATGTAGTAATTGCAGGGGTATTGGCCTTTAACAGCCGATACATGGCATTATCGACCTTAGCATAGGTTGCAATATCGGAGAGGTCGCTGCACATAATGGCGTATTGATGTTTAGGCCCTAAACCACGGATTTGCGCAATACGTTCCATGGCATTTTTATTTCCGATCTGGCAACCAATTGCATAAGCAGCATCGGTAGGGTAGACCACTACATCGCCCGCACGGATCCGTTCGACTGCCTGAGTGATGAGCCGTGGCTGTGGATTCTCAGGATGTACTCTTAAATGAAGCATCTTATTGTTCCTCAAAGTTCACGGACAGTAACTTTCTAAATTATCAGTGCCCAGAGAATTGGGTTACAAGTCTAGATCGGTTGATTTATGTAAATTAATCAAGCATTTCTCTTTTAAATTCGCTGGCCTGTAACATTTCGCCACCACGTATGCAGGTACAAATACAGGAAATCAGATACCAGGCGTCTTTTGGCAGACAGGCTTCTGCATTCAGGTAGCGGCACACTTGGGCATAGACATTGTCTTTAAAGGTATTGCCATTACCACTTTCACCAGTAAGGTTATCTAAAGAGACCCGAAACTTACGGCCAAAAGCTGTGGCAAAAAGCCATTCAATTGCCTGCGGTTTAACTTCAACCTGTTCGAACAGGGCTTGCTGCTCTTTTGTCCGTCCATCTGGAGCATACCAGTATCCCAGGTCAGCCAGCAGGCGGCGCTCTTTACCGGCAATCGTCCAGTGGCTGATTTCATGCAGGGCGCTGTTAAAAAAACCATGAGCAAACTGGATGCGGGCAGGAGAGGTATCGGTGGCCGGAAAATATTCTGGTTCAAATTCTCCTCGTACCAGCATGACATTATGGTGGGAAAACCAATAATTAAAGTGTAAGATAAGCCAATCAACTTGCTGTTCTTCTGTATGCAGTGCGTTCCAAGGCAAGAGTTGCAGTGCCGCCAGAGCCGATACCTGCCCAGAAGTGGAGTTGATGCGAACAAGAGACGAAGTTATGACTTCAGGTTGCGGCTGCAACTGATCCATGACTGAATAAACCCAAATGATCTGTCTAAATAAGTACAAAATTGTATCTTAATCTTTGACAGAGTACTGATGAATTTGTAGAATTGCCGCCTTAATTATGTCAGCAAATACCTTTCCGGCACAGATTGAGCCGTTTAAATGGGCTGAACAAGGCTTTATATGGTCAGGTACCCTGCCATTGTCTCGCTTTGTTCGTATTGCTCGTGAAGCTGTTGGACCAATTGATCATCAACTGGTCTCTATAGACTGTAAGCTATCAATGGATGCGTATCATCGTGTCGCGTGGTTTGATGGTCATGTTGAAACGAAAGTTCCAATGGAATGCCAGCGTTGTCTGGAACCGGTGGAAATTTCACTTGTTTCAGACTTTCATATCGCGTTACTGGATGATGAGTCACTGATAGAGCGCTTGGATGAGGATGCTGATTACATCGTTCTAGCTGAGAGTGAAGCTTTGATCAAAGGTGATCCTGATGCACCTGCCCTGATTGATTTGGTCACTCTGCTTGAGGATGAGCTGTTATTGTTGGTGCCACTTTCACCTAAGCATGACGCTTGTGAACATAAGCATCGACCTGCCGAAGAGCATGCCGAAGAAAAGCGTGAAAATCCGTTTGATGTTTTGGCAAGTTTGAAAGGCAAACTTAACTCATAAGTGCTATACTTACAGGTTAAGACAACTGAATTTTTGTTCTGATCCATTTTTTCGATCTTTGTAAGGAGCCATCATGGCCGTTCAGCAAAACCGTAAAAGTCGCTCTCGCCGTGACATGCGCCGTTCACATGACGCTTTAACCGAGAATGCATTAACTGTAGACCAAGCTACTGGTGAAACTCATCGTCGTCACCATGTGACTAAAGACGGTTTCTACCGTGGTCGCCAATTGTTCGCTAAAGCAGCTGATGCTGAATAATGAGCAATAATATGCATTAAGCATCATGCTTAAGTATAGAAAAAATGGGAGCGTATGCTCCCTTTTTTTGTTGTATTTCGCAATTAAAAAACAATGAATTAAATGTTAAATTTCTGCACCGGAAATGAGTGAAGACGAAATAAAGGATTTTTATATGTCTGCTAAACGACTCGAGCAAGTGGCTCAGGCAACAAAAACTGCATTTGTGTTTCCTGGTCAGGGCTCACAAAAAGTCGGCATGCTCGCTGAACTTGCAGAACAGTTTAGTGGTGTGATTGATACTTTTGCGGAAGCTTCAGAGGCTGTGGGTTTTGATCTTTGGCACATTGCACAAAGTGGTGAAGGCCTAGACCAGACAGAAAATACTCAACCGGTGCTGTTAACGGCAAGTATCGCCTTGTGGCGTGTATGGCTGGAACTTGGTGGCTTAACACCGAAGTATTTAGCTGGTCACTCTTTGGGAGAATACAGTGCGCTGGTGGCTGCAGAAGCGATTTCTCTGGCAGATGCGGTGAAACTGGTACATTTGCGCGGAAAACTGATGCAGTCTTCCGTACCTCAAGGTGAGGGTGCCATGGCAGCAATTCTGGGCCTTGCAGATGAGCAGGTGGTTGAATTGTGTCAGGTTGCTTCACAGGCGGGGCAAGGGTCGGTTGAGGCGGCAAACTATAATGCACAAGGTCAGGTAGTCATTGCAGGAACTGCTGCACTGGTAAGAAACGTCATGGCTCAAGCCAAAGAAAAGTCAGGCAAGGCAATTGCACTTCCGGTATCTGTACCATCACACTGTTCATTAATGAAGCCTGCCGCAGAGAAATTTGCAGAAGCATTGGAACAAACTGCCATTGAGCTACCTGTGCTACCTGTAATACAAAATGTCAGCGCAGAAATCGCGACAGATGTTGGCCAGTTGCGTCAAGCTTTAACTGCACAACTGTACCAGTCAGTTCAGTGGACCAAAACTATGCAATACCTGCAAGAGCATGGTATCCAGTACGTTGTAGAATGTGGTCCGGGTAATGTACTGGCAAATCTGGCAAAGCGTTTACCGAATATTGAAAAAGCATTTCCACTCGACACTAAAGGTCGTATGGAAGATGCATTAAATGCCGTTTTAGTGGCAGAAGGGAAAATCGCATGACACAAGAACGTAAGGTTGCTCTGGTTACAGGTGCAAGCCGGGGCATTGGTGCGGCCATTGCTCAACAACTTATTCAAGACGGTTATTTTGTTGTGGGCACTGCAACTTCGGAAGCAGGTGCCCAAAAGCTGACCCAAGACTTTGCAGAACAAGGTGCTGGAGCAGTGCTGGATGTACGTAGTGCCGACGCAATTGATACTCTGGTAACTGAAATTGAGCAGAAATATGGTCCAGTTCTGATTCTGGTCAATAATGCCGGTATTACTAAAGATAATTTATTACTGCGTATGTCAGAAGATGACTGGGATGACATCTTAAATATTCATTTAAAAGCTGTTTATCGTCTATCTAAACGTGTATTAAAAGGCATGACACGTGCCCGTTTTGGTCGCATCATCAATATCAGTTCAGTGGTAGCTCATTTTGCGAATCCGGGGCAGGCCAACTATTCTGCTGCAAAAGCTGGTATTGAGGCATTTAGCCGCTCACTGGCAAAAGAAATGGGTAGCCGCCAGATTACAGTAAACTGTGTGGCGCCTGGCTTTATAGCAACGGAAATGACAGAGCAGTTGAGCGAAGAAATACGTAAGAAAATGAGTGATCAAGTGGCACTGCAACGTTTAGGTGAGCCACAAGATATCGCTAATGCAGTAAGTTTCTTGGCTAGTGAAAAAGCAAGTTACATTACTGGTACAGTTTTACACGTAAATGGTGGTTTATACATGGCTTAAGGCTGATGGATAAACTTTTAAAATAATTGATATTCAATTAAACTAACGGCAATTAAAAACGCCACAAGCAATGAGGAGAATTCCTGTGAGCGATATCGAACAACGCGTAAAACAGGCTGTAGCAGAACAACTCGGTATGCGTGCTGAAGAAATTAAAAATGAAGCATCTTTCATGGATGACTTAGGTGCAGATTCTCTGGACCTGGTTGAACTTGTGATGTCTTTTGAAAATGATTTCGACATTACTATTCCTGATGAAGATTCTAATGAAATCACTACTGTTCAATCAGCAATTGATTATGTTACCAAGAAACTTGCTCAGTAAGTTATCTTTTAGCATGTGCTGATAAAAAGCCACCTTAAGGGTGGCTTTTTTTATTTCATCCTTAATTGAAACAAAAGACTAATAGGTAGTAAGTAGAGCGTAGCAAGTCTTACATAAGTTTACTGTTTACAGCCGAAATAAAACTTAAGTACCTTAAATTGTTCGGTATAAAAATAAGATAGCAATACACAATATTCATCCACTAACATGGAGTAGAACGATGGGACTTTTTGACTTTGTAAAAGGTATTGGTAAAAAGAATGAAGCAAAGGTAGAACAGCATCAAGCTGCTACGCCTGCTAATTCTGCCCCTCAAGCGGCTCCACAGGCTCCACCTAAGGCTGTAGAACCTTCAGCACAACAGATCGCGAATCAGTTACTGGCTCATGTAAAGAGTCTGGGGCTTGGCGTAGAAGGTCTGTCAGTCAGTTATAACAGTAATACTGATTTGGCTACAATCAAAGGCCAGGTAAAAAGTCAGGCAGATCGTGAGAAAATTATTCTGGCCGTCGGTAATATTGATCATGTGGCTCAAGTAGATGATCAGATGACAGTTGCTACACCTGAACCGCAAAGCAAATTCTATACTGTAAAGTCTGGGGATTCTCTCTCTAAAATCTCTAAAGAATTTTATGGTGATGCTAATCAATATAATAAAATTTTTGAAGCTAACCGTCCTTTGTTAAAAAATGCTGATGATATTTATCCAGGTCAGGTTTTACGTATTCCCCAATAGACAGGGTGAGTAAGCAAAAATTGTTGTTTGTATGCTCGATAAAGTAATAATAAAAAGCCCGCTATTTAAGCGGGCTTTTTATTTTAAAAACGTTTTGGTATTTTCTGCCCATTAGGCACCGGGGTTTCTGCATTTTTTAAGACACCAAATAGCCAGGTTTCTGCATGCTGGACTGCCTGAACCAGCTGATCTCCTAATGCTAAGCGTCCTGCGATAAAGCTTGCCAGTGAGCAGCCAGAACCATGATATTCACCTTGTAATCGTGGACAGTGGCTTTCTGCTACCATTTCACCCCGAATATAAAGTGCATTACGAATATAGTCTGGGGTATTCTCATGCCCACCTTTAACCAGAACGGCTTTTGCACGCATTTCAAACAGTTTTTGGGTGGCAGTTTCCAGGTCATCAATACCAGTTAAAGCCCGCAGTTCGACTGTGTTGGGGGTTAGAATGCTGGCCAGAGGAATAAGCTCTATAAATGCTTTAACTAAAGTTTCCTGATTACCAAGTGAACCGCCACTATTGGCAACCAATACCGGATCAAGCACATATTGATAATCCGGGTGAACTCTTAAAAATTCAGCCAGCGCACTAATATTTTCTGTAGTACCCAACATGCCAGATTTTACACATCGGATAGGTAGGTCACCGACTACTGCATTGGCCTGCGCTAGTAATAATTCTCGTGAACTTGCCTCAAAACCAAATACTTGTTGAGAGTTCTGTATGGTTAGAGCAGTACAGGCAATTGCAGCATGTGCACCACTTTGCCCAATTGCTTCAATATCAGCCTGCAGACCTGCGCCGCCTGAAGGATCAAGTCCGGAAAAACAAAGAACTGTAGGACGCACTGCCGTATCCTTATTTAATGCAAATTACGCTAGTATAGAATAGTTTACTTCATCTCTCGACCTTAATCCCGCGTTAAACCTACTGAATGACTGTGCAACATGACTATAAAGAATCTGCTGATTGACCTTGATGGCACCCTGACTGATCCCAAGGTGGGAATACATACTTGTATCCGCTATGCCATGGAAAAACTGGGTTATCCCCTAAAGCCCGATCTGGATATTGACTGGACCATTGGGCCGCCTTTAAAAGCATCTTTTGTTAAGCTACTTGATAATGGAGATGAACAACTTGCTGAGCAGGCTTTGCTGGGGTATCGGGAGCGTTTTTCTGTAATCGGACTTTTTGAAAATAAAGTTTATCCGGCTGTGCCAGAAACTCTTGGATATCTCCAAGGGCAGGGGTATCAATTATTTCTTGCCACAGCAAAACCTGCTATCTATGCCAGACAAATTTTGGAACATTTTCAGCTCGCAGATTATTTTACTCAAATTTATGGAAGCGAGTTGAGCGGTGAGCGTACAAACAAAGCAGAATTAATTGCTTTCATTTTGCAGCAGGAGCAACTTAGGCCACAGGAGTGTTTAATGATTGGAGACCGTGAGTATGATATTTTAGGGGCGCGTCATAATGGCATAAATACAATTGCGGTCGAGTATGGTTACGGTTCTGCAGAAGAGCTCATGCAGGCACAGCCTCAATATATGATAAAAAGTTTTGATACATTACCGGCAATTTTAAGTAGGCTGAGCTAAAAAATATGGAAATCAGTTTTTAATTTTTTATTTATGTAATTTAAAGCTTTTATAAAAAATAAATTTAAAAAGCTGAGACAAATAAAAAAGCCCCGAATCTGGGGCTTTTTCGATTATTGATAATTAAAAGGGCTTGACCACTACCAGAATGACAATAGCAAACAGTAAAAGGGTCGGCATTTCATTAAAAAAACGCCAGAACTTATGTGTCTTGTAATGTGCATTTCCGATCAGTTTTTTACGGTAATAGCCACAAACAAAATGGTAAATGACCAGTAAACCGACTAATGCTACTTTTAGATAAAACCATAAAGCTTCATGGTAATGATAAAACTGATCTCCCCAGTCCACCAGAAAGTGTGCTGTAATCAGGGTAGCTATCATTGCAGGCCACATAATTCCCCGGTACAACTTACGCTCCATTACTTCAAAGCGCTGATGACTGACTGTATCATCACTCATGGCATGATAAACATAAAGACGCGGTAGATAGAACAGAGCAGCAAACCAGCATACCACGGCAATAATATGTAAAGCCTTTATCCAAAAGAAAGCATCAGAAGGTGCATTCATCAATTATCCCATTTCTTGAAAATCAGGCAGGCATTGACGCCGCCAAAACCAAAACTGTTACTCATTACAGTATTTAGTTTCGCATCACGTTTTTCAAGCACAATATCAAATGGTTTAGCGCCTTCATCCAGTTCGGTCACGTTAATGTTGGGAGCAATGAAGTCATTCTGCATCATTAAAACAGAATAGATTGCCTCATGTACTCCTGCTGCCCCCAGACTGTGACCAGTCATGGACTTGGTTGAACTGACTGCTGGTACATGGCCTTCGCCAAAAGCGCGTTCCATTGCTTTAAGCTCGGTTACATCGCCGGCAGGTGTTGATGTCCCATGAGTATTCACATAATCGATGCTTTCTATACCATGCTGCTTGGCTTCTTCAAGCGCCATTAAAATACAGCGGGTTGCACCTTCACCACTTGGCGCTACCATGTCCGCACCATCAGAATTGGCTGCATATGCAACCACTTCAGCAAGAATTTTGGCACCACGAGCCTGAGCGTGCTCAAGAGATTCTAAAACAACAAAACCACCGCCACCTGCAATGACAAAGCCATCACGATCAGCTGAATATGGGCGTGAAGCTTTTTCTGGTGTGTCATTATATTTTGAAGACAATGCGCCCATAGCATCAAATAACAGGCTTTGAGACCAGTGATCTTCTTCACCGCCACCTGCCAGCATTAGGTCCTGTTTGCCTAGCTGAATCAGATTATAGGCATACCCAATTGCATCAGCAGAAGTAGCACAGGCGCTGGTAATAGAGTGCGCCATACCTTGAAGTTTGAATGCAACACCTACGTTAGCAGTAATGGTATTACTCATATTGCGTGGCACAAAAAAAGGTCCGATTTTACGTGCGCCTTTTTCTTCTAGTAACTTGGTCATTTCAACTACAGAAGCTGTTGAGTTACCGCCAGAGCCACCTGCAATGCCGTAGCGTGGATTACCAGCGAGATCTTCTACCTGAAGGCCCGCATTTTCTACTGCAGCCACAGCCGAGTTATAAGCATACATGGCGCATACGCCCATAAAACGTTTCAGTTTACGGTCAATATTGTCAAAGTTCTGTTCTGCAGCTGCACTTACATGGCTTTTGAAATTAAGTTCAGCATAAGTTGGATTAAAACGTGTTCCTGAAATGCCGTTTTGTAAAGAGTGAGTAACATCTTCTAAAGTATTACCAATGCATGAGTTAATACCCATACCAGTGATTACAACACGTTTCATCTACAGTTCCCTTTATGGTGAGGTTATGAGCTTGGCTTGGACACTCTGGCAGGAGCGGGGTTATGCCGGATGCGCTACGCTACTCATCTTTCAAATTGAACTCATAATAACAGAAAGGTTTTTGTTTT
Organism: Acinetobacter sp. 1294596; assembly: GCF_000582925.1. NCBI lineage: Bacteria > Pseudomonadati > Pseudomonadota > Gammaproteobacteria > Moraxellales > Moraxellaceae > Acinetobacter > Acinetobacter sp. 1294596. Next base: position 135,050 of record NZ_JFCC01000003.1, read on the forward strand.
CTTATGGCAAATCCTATGCGTATTGCAAGCTATACACGAGTTGCACATAGCATGCTTTGAGTTACCTGCTTATAACTAAAAGAAACACTTTAGAATTGTGTTAAATCTTCACTACACCTAGTATTTACTATCAAATAACTAACTGAATGAAGAGGGGAGATTGATGACGAATACTAATAATAATCAGTCAGCAGGTTTTATTTCCAGTGCTGTGAAAGTGGCTAAAAAGCTCAGTTCTACAGGTTTGGATATGCTGAATCAAGCAACGCCTGGCGGTGCCACTAAGCAGAATGGACAGACAGATCAGAATCAGGTTATAGAAGGCTCTGCTCGTGTAAAAAGTCCAATGGAAGCTAGTCCTGATGATCATCCACAGCATATTTTACGTGATTATGTTCCCAAAATGTCACGTCAACTATTAGGTCGTCATTACAACCGTTTTAATGGTGTTGCTAATTTTATTCCTCCTGAAGTCAGCAACAAAATCTCTGATTATATGTTTGAATGCCTGAGTGAACTCAGTTCACAACTCAGTTCGGTGGAAGCCATTTTAAGCGAGGCAGGTGCCAGTAAACTTGAAGAGCTCGAAAAAGATCCTAAACGTTCAAAACGTTTAAGTCAGGCTCTGGCAGAGCAGAATAAATGGATTGCATCAGTCCAAGGCGCGGTCAGCGGTGCCACTGGTATTGTAGGGGCTGCGGTTGATGTACCAGCATCTCTAGCGTTAGCTCTTAGAACCATTTACCAGACCGGACGGGCGCATGGCTTCGATTTGAAAGAAGATCAGGAAATTGTACAGCATGTGCTGCGACAGATTGACATGGGTTTAATTGCTGAAAAACAGGCAATACTGATGGGCCTTAAAGCTGTGAGCGGTATGCTGCAAAATAATGATGTTTCACAGTTACAGCAGCTGTTAGGGTCGAGTAATGATTTTGAAATGCTTAAAAAATGGATCGGGCAGGATGGTCAGCGACAAGATAATCCTACTGTTTTTTCTAAGCTATCTATATTGACTAAACTTACTCCTTTGGCTGGTGCAACAGTTGGCGCAATCTATAGCTGGAAACTGGTTGAAGAGGCCAGCCAAAAGGCACAGACAGCATTTGCTGAAGCACGATCTTATCTAGAGCAGCATAACGACTCTTCACTTTCACCTCTGGAAGCATTTAACCGTTCAGAAAAAGCCTTAGAGCAGGCAAGTCCTACGGTTTCTGCCAAACCGGAAAAAATTGAACAGCCGGAACAGGTCAATCTTGACAAGGTAAAAGAAGTTGAGCTTAAAGACCATGACACGATTGCCAAGGTGAAAGTTCAGAAAAAACCTTCTGAAGAAGAGAAAAAGACAAAAGCTGATATTGAGCAGGAAGTTCAGCAAGATATCGAAAGCTTGGCGGAAGATATGGTGGAGCCTCATGAAGCAGTAGAGCCTCAAAAGACTGCTGTTCCATTAGATGAAGATAACCCGGTAGTTGATGAGGAAGAACTGGTTGCTAGCAATCAGGCTAAACTTGCAGCCGAAGAAGCAATAGATAAGCCTGTTGATCAGGTTAAAGTTGAAACTGATGACACTACAAACTCTTCTACAGAAGCTAAAGAAGCAGTTACAAAAAACTCTTCTTCGAAAAAATAGACTAAAAACATAAAAGCTTGATAAATAAGCTTTGTCAGGTACTTGGTCAACATTTGTTATGGCATCAAATGTTGACCATTTTTGTGTCTTGGCTTACAATTGCATGCCCTCAAAAAGTGGTATTTTTTTTGAGGTTTTTTATTTACGGGAGAATTGCCATATGGCAACAACAAATCAGTTGATCCGCAAGGGTCGTACGACTTTGGTTGAGAAATCCAAAGTTCCTGCGTTGAAGGCTTGTCCACAACGTCGTGGTGTTTGTACACGTGTTTATACAACTACACCTAAAAAACCTAACTCAGCAATGCGTAAAGTTTGCCGTGTTCGCTTAACTTCAGGCTTTGAAGTATCAAGCTATATCGGTGGTGAAGGCCATAACCTGCAAGAGCACAGTGTTGTTCTGATCCGTGGTGGTCGTGTTAAAGACTTACCAGGTGTACGTTACCATACCGTTCGTGGTTCTTTAGACTGCGCTGGCGTTAAAGATCGTAACCAGTCACGTTCTAAATATGGTGCTAAACGTCCTAAGAAATAATTTCTTAAGGATATAGAGCCACAAACCTTTATCGTCTCGCTTGTCTGATTTCTGCATTTATTTTTGTGAAATTCAAGCGACGTGTAGTAAGGCCAGCGAATGCACACGACACTTTGTGCTACTGCTGGATTAACCTGAAGTGTCATATTTATAGGTAGTTTAAAATGCCAAGACGTCGCGTAGTCGCTGCTCGTGAAATCCTTCCGGATCCAAAATTCAGCAGCCAAACCATCGCTAAATTCATGAACCACGTAATGCAAGATGGTAAAAAATCTATTGCTGAAAGTATCGTTTACGGTGCTTTAGACCGCGTTCAAGAAAAAAACAAAGTAGATCCGGTTGAATTTTTCGAGACTACTCTTGAAAAAGTTCGCCCTATGGTCGAAGTAAAAGCACGCCGTGTTGGTGGTGCTACTTATCAAGTACCTATGGAAGTGCGCCCATCCCGTCGTACTGCCCTAGCAATGCGTTGGTTAGTAGATGCTGCTGCTAAGCGTTCTGAAAAAACTATGGCTTTACGTCTTGCTGGTGAGTTGCTAGATGCAGCTGAAGGTAAAGGCGCAGCGATCAAAAAACGTGAAGATGTGCACCGTATGGCTGAAGCTAACAAAGCCTTCTCTCACTACCGCTTCTAAGCGGTTAAAACAGGCCCTAATCAGGAAGATGATAGGCATGTTTTTCATTGATATGTCATCAATTCGCTTTAAGTTGCAAAAGTAGCTTAAAGCGTCCTGTTTTAACAACAAAATTTAGGAATGCAAGAAATCATGGCTCGTCAAACCCCAATTTCTCGTTACCGTAATATTGGTATCTCTGCGCATATTGACGCAGGTAAAACAACTACGTCTGAACGTATTTTGTTTTACACAGGTGTTTCTCACAAAATCGGTGAGGTACACGACGGTGCCGCGACTATGGACTGGATGGAACAAGAGCAAGAACGTGGTATTACCATTACTTCTGCTGCAACTACTTGTTTCTGGTCTGGTATGGGTAACCAATTCCCGCAACACCGTATCAACGTAATTGATACCCCGGGACACGTTGACTTTACAATCGAAGTTGAACGTTCTATGCGTGTACTTGATGGTGCATGCATGGTGTACTGTGCGGTAGGTGGTGTACAGCCTCAGTCTGAAACAGTATGGCGTCAGGCAAACAAATATAAAGTACCTCGTTTGGCATTCGTGAACAAGATGGACCGTACTGGCGCCAACTTCTTCCGTGTTGTTGAACAAATGAAATCACGTCTGGGTGCAAATCCAGTACCTGTAGTAATCCCTGTCGGTGCTGAAGATACTTTCACCGGTGTTGTTGACTTGATCGAAATGAAGTCAATTATCTGGGATGAAGCGTCTCAAGGCATGCAGTTTGAATACGGCGAAATTCCAGCTGATCTTCAAGATCTGGCTGAAGAATGGCGTGTGAACATGGTTGAAGCCGCTGCTGAAGCTTCAGAAGAGTTAATGGACAAATACCTGGAAGAAGGTGATCTTTCTAAAGAAGACATCAAGAAAGGTTTACGTGCCCGTACATTAGCGTCTGAAATTCAACCTATGCTTTGCGGTTCTGCATTCAAGAACAAAGGTGTTCAACGTATGTTGGATGCAGTAATTGAGTTCTTGCCTGCTCCTACTGACGTTGAAGCGATCAAGGGTATTCTTGACGACAAGGCTGAAACTGAAGCGACTCGTGAAGCATCTGATGAAGCACCGTTCTCTGCTCTTGCATTCAAAATCATGAATGACAAATTCGTAGGTAACCTGACATTCGTTCGTGTTTATTCTGGTGTATTAAAACAGGGCGATCCTGTATACAACCCGGTTAAATCTAAGCGTGAACGTATTGGCCGTATCGTGCAGATGCATGCCAATGAGCGTCAGGATCTTGATGAGATCCGTGCAGGTGATATCGCAGCATGTGTAGGCCTGAAAGACGTAACTACAGGTGATACTCTGTGTGATGAGAAAAACATCATTACGCTTGAGCGTATGGAATTCCCAGAGCCAGTAATTTCATTGGCTGTTGAGCCAAAAACTAAAGCTGACCAAGAAAAAATGTCAATTGCTTTAGGTCGTCTGGCGAAAGAAGATCCATCGTTCCGTGTTCGTACTGATGAAGAATCAGGTCAGACCATTATTGCTGGTATGGGTGAACTTCACCTTGACATCATCGTTGACCGTATGAAGCGTGAATTCGGTGTTGAAGCGAATATTGGTAAACCAATGGTTGCTTACCGCGAAACAATCAAAAAGACTGTTGAGCAAGAAGGTAAATTCGTACGTCAAACAGGTGGTAAGGGTAAATTCGGTCATGTATATGTCCGTCTTGAGCCTATTGATGTTGACGAAGCTGGTAAAGAATACGAATTCGCTGAAGAAGTTGTTGGTGGTGTAGTACCTAAAGAATTCTTCGGTGCAGTTGACAAAGGTATTCAAGAACGTATGAAGAATGGTGTACTGGCTGGTTACCCTGTTGTGGGTATTAAAGCGACACTATTTGATGGTTCTTACCACGATGTCGACTCTGACGAATTATCGTTCAAAATGGCAGGTTCTTATGCCTTCCGTGACGGTTTCATGAAAGCAGATCCTGTTCTTCTTGAACCTATCATGAAAGTTGAAGTAGAAACTCCAGAAGACTACATGGGCGACATCATGGGCGACTTGAACCGTCGTCGTGGTATGGTTCAGGGTATGGACGACTTACCTGGCGGTACTAAAGCTATCCGTGCAGAAGTTCCACTGGCTGAGATGTTTGGCTACGCGACTCAAATGCGTTCTATGTCTCAAGGCCGTGCAACATACTCAATGGAATTCGCTAAATATGCTGAAACTCCACGTAACGTGGCTGAAGGCATCATCAGCAAATTCCAATCTGGCGGTAAAAAAGGTGACGACGAGTAATCTTTCGATTACTATAAGCCCAAACTAATTCTTAGTTAAAAACCAAGTGCTCATGGGGTGACCCTCCATGAGTAGTTAATAAAGGAAGATCATCATGGCTAAAGCCAAGTTTGAACGTAATAAGCCACACGTAAACGTGGGCACAATCGGTCACGTTGACCATGGTAAAACAACTTTAACCGCTGCGATTGCAACAATCTGTGCAAAAACTTACGGCGGTGAAGCGAAAGATTACGCAGCAATTGACTCTGCACCAGAAGAAAAAGCGCGTGGTATTACCATTAATACTTCACACGTAGAATATGACTCTCCAACTCGTCACTACGCTCACGTAGACTGCCCGGGCCACGCTGACTATGTTAAAAACATGATCACTGGTGCTGCTCAGATGGACGGCGCGATCCTTGTATGTGCAGCAACTGATGGCCCAATGCCACAGACTCGTGAACACATCCTGCTTTCTCGTCAGGTTGGTGTACCTTACATCATCGTGTTCCTGAACAAATGTGACCTTGTTGATGACGAAGAGTTACTTGAACTGGTAGAAATGGAAGTTCGTGAACTTCTGTCTACTTATGACTTCCCAGGTGATGACACTCCAATCATCCGTGGTTCAGCTCTTCAAGCACTGAACGGCAACGACAGTCAGTATGGCGAGTCTGCAGTTCTTGCTCTGGTTGAAGCGCTTGACACTTACATTCCAGAACCAGAACGTGCAATCGACAAAGCATTCCTGATGCCAATCGAAGACGTATTCTCAATTTCAGGTCGTGGTACAGTAGTTACTGGCCGTGTTGAGTCTGGTATTGTTAAAGTCGGCGAAGAAGTTGAAATCGTTGGTATCAAAGATACAGTTAAAACGACTGTAACGGGTGTAGAAATGTTCCGTAAGCTGCTTGACGAAGGTCGTGCAGGCGAGAACTGTGGTGTTCTGCTACGTGGTACTAAACGTGAAGACGTTCAGCGTGGTCAGGTACTGGCTAAACCAGGTACAATCAAGCCGCACACTAAATTTGATGCAGAAGTATATGTACTTTCTAAAGAAGAAGGTGGTCGTCACACTCCATTCCTGAATGGTTACCGTCCACAGTTCTACTTCCGTACAACTGACGTAACTGGTGCGATCCAGCTGAAAGAAGGCGTTGAAATGGTTATGCCAGGTGACAACGTTGAGATGTCAGTTGAGCTGATCCACCCGATCGCGATGGACGCTGGTCTG